>NZ_JBFRNC010000016.1:0-112394 GCF_041470825.1 Vibrio sp. 10N.261.55.A10
ATTATTCAAAATAAATAAAGCATCTCGTTGCTTCGAACCGAATATTAAGAACAAAAGGTTTTATTATGTAATCCCATTTGATGGATCAAATCATCACTTTAACTGTTCGCATAGTTTTTGAAGTGCAATTTACACCTTAAGTGATTGGTTTAAACAGATTTATCTTAAACCGGCAAAAGTAGATGATTTTCGAAATCAATTTCAATTAAGTGTTTCCACTTCAAGAACGACAACCTACCTACCGTTGTTTTACTGGCTTACGGCTCTCAACAAAGAGGCAGTTGGCATAATCACCGAATAAAGTTGGATTTTGACGGGTACGATCCTCTATAAGCGATTATCACAATAAATCGAACTCCGTTATCGTTGCATTCATCAAACAAATAGAGAACAGAACCATGAATACCATGCCGCATGAGCTTGTGTGGGATGAAGTCTACTTCCCACCGCTGTTATTGGTTATCGCACTGGCTTACATACTGACAATGCTAACAGGGTCAATCGCGACACGGTTTGGCCTTCATAAGTACGTCGCCTTTCCTGCAATAGCAGAACTGAGCTTGATCGTGATTTTTACTGGCGCTATCGGCCATTTTATTACCATTTTTTGAGGCACTTACTGTGATCAAACGTTATCTCATCACACTTTTATTATTGGCTGCTGCGGGAACTGTGGTTTATAGCTATTACCAGTCGTACTCAAGTAACCCATGGACCAGAGACGGACAAGTCAGCGCTTATATCGTCTCGATTACACCTCGAGTCACGGGTCAAGTCATTGAAGTGCATGTCGAAGACAACTCGAAGGTAAAAAAAGGCGATCTTCTTTTTGAGATCGATCCGAGTATTTACAAGGCGACCTACAGAAAAGCACTTGCGACTCAAAAACAAGCATTTGCCCTACTCGCCAAAGCCAAAAACGAAGAGCAACGCGCGTTGAATTTAGAGAAAAGAACGCCCGGTGCCGTGCCCGTGCTGACACTAAACAACTTGAACAACGCGGTAGAAACCAGCGCCGCAAATGTCGAACTGGCAAAAGCGAACGTAGAAGAAGCACATCTCAACCTTGAGTACACCAAGGTATATGCGCCTACTAACGGCTATATCACCAATCTGAACCTACGTGTTGGCTCTCAAGTTGTCGCGAATTCACCTGTGGTTGCGCTAATTGATGAAGATAGCTTCTGGATTGAAGGTTATTTCAAAGAGACTGATTTAGTCGGTGTCGATGCTCAGGACACTGCTTATGTGACCTTAATGATGCACAACAATGTTCAGCTAGAAGGACATATCAAAAGTATTGGTTTTGGTATCGCGAAGCAAGACGGCAGCACAGGTAATGATTTATTGCCAAACGTGAATCCAAACTTCCAATGGATACGCCTAGCTCAACGCATCCCTATCAAAGTGAAGTTAGACAAAATACCAGAAGACGTACAACTGCGTGTTGGTATGACTGCCTCGATCAAAATAATCAAAAATAGCTAGGTGATTCTTATGTTCACTGCATCGACTAAAGACGCGATTAAAGTCGCACTCTCTATCGTTATCGCAATCTGCCTAGCGTTGTGGTTTGGTTGGGAAAAACCGTATTGGGCTGCGATAGCCGTCGCAGTGATGGCATTGAACGAGAGCTTCGCCCATTCAATAAACAAAGGCCATAACCGGTTAATGGGAACCTTGTTAGGGACCGGTTATGCCTTTTTCCTCATTGCGATGTTTTCACAAGATCGATTTTTGTTTCTAACATTTCTTACCGTGTTCTTAGGCACTTGTATTTTCATGTCTAGTGACGAGAAATACGGCTACATCTTTTCAATAGGATTTACCGTGTGTTCGATTGTTGCTTGTCTGGGCGGGTTTGATAACCAAACCACCTTTCACTTTGCTGTACTTAGACTTCAAGAAACACTATTAGGTGTTGTTGTGTTCTCTATTGTGTATCGCATCGTGTGGCCTGTGAATACTGAACTCAACTTTGTACAACGTTTCGAAACCAGTAAACAAGCGTTGTTAGATGCGATGGAAAAAACAGACAACATCGACATTGCCGCACTTGAAAGCAACACCGCGAATATTGATAAGCTGTATCAACTTTTAGATCTGCCACTGACCGGAAGCTACCACCTTAAAGAGAACATCCAAACATGGCGCTTGCGTATCGATGAAATGGCACATATCCAAGATACATTACTCAAACAAAGTAACAGCGAATCAGACTTAGATATCCAATGGGCAGTTCTTACTCACAACTTGAAGACGTTCGATGTATTAACACCAGAACAATCTCTTGTTGAGGGTGAACTCAATGTCATAGGTGATCATAAAGACGTGTCTTGGCATCATGCACATCGCACGTTTGTTGAACATTTGAATGAAGATGGGCGCAAAGTGCTGCAAGGCGTGTCGATGTTTATCACATCGCTGTTGGTTTGGATTTATCTTCCAGTTCCAGGTGGTTTCATATTTCCTATGTTAGCCGGTGTATTCTCTTCTATGGTGCCGACCATGCCACCAAGCGTTATTAAGGACGCTTTTTATGGTGTGTTGGGTACAGGGTCGGTGGTTCTGTTGCAATACATCTTTGTGATGCCATTAATGACAGAACTATGGGAGCTGGGACTATTCTACTTCCTTAACATTATGGTGATATGGAAAGTGTTCGCGACACCTAAGCTCATGGTACACCGAATATTGGGTATTAACTTATTAGTTGTTCTCACATCTGGTGCGCTCAACCTCACACCTGTTTATGGAATTGAAACGCCACTTTTGATGCTCGTAAACATTTTGATTATTCTGATGATAGCGAAGTTGTTTACTGATCTATTTAGAGTGAGGGTAACTGCTTAGAACTAAATGCGCTTAACAACTCACAACAAAACGGTCTGCCAAGTATTTTTACTTCACAGGCCGTTTTTTTATCTATTGAAAATCATTATAAATCAATTGATTAACGCTAATTATTACTAAGTGAGGATAGCGTCCATCAAAAGCGATTAACGCGATCTGCCACCTCCTCTTAAAATCCTCTCATTGATTGACGCAATGCATTTTTAGTCGCGACATTCACACTAGCAATCCTAACGGATAAATACATAACAACTGAACACGACGTTCAGTATTACATCGACTGTTTGAGTCTCGAAGGTTTGAGGCCACTCAGCGTGGAAACCGTCATGAGTTTTTTTGAAATACGCACCAGCGCTTGTAAGACCCATACTCTTTCTGTGTTAGCGAGCGCCCTATTACTTACCACCCCCAATTTTGCGTCTGCGGCAGAAACCAAGACTTACAGCGAAGTTATGGAAAAAGGTCGAGCACTATTTGACAAATATGGCATCAGTCATGATTTACCAAAGCTAGCAATCAGTTCGCTCGTACAGGGCGAACACCTAGTTGAACACGCACATCGAACCATACAAATTGGCGATGAGGTTCGTGACTCAAGCGTCTATCTGATAAAAAACACAGACAGCAAAGGCAACATCGACCTGCGCGTCAAATACAACCCGCAAGAGCTGGATGAAAACGAAAAACTGATCGATGAAATTGAAGAGTTTACGCGCACTGAGTATCGACTAAGAAATTATGCAGAAAGCTTCGATCCATCGTCAGTGAAAGTCAATGAAAAAGACAACGGCGACGTGACCATTAGCTTCAACTATTCGAAATACGGCTTACCACAAGACATCGCCTATTTCCGTTTCTTGAATGTTGATATTGAACTTGTAGGCGGCACACCAAAACGCATGGTAATCACCAACGACAAGCCATTTAATCTTGGTAAGTCAAAAGTCGATACCTATTACCAAGTGATTGATTTCCAAACGTTAGACTCTGGTAAAGTCGTTATTGAACGTAAGACAACTAACATCGAGGGTACGTCTAAAACGAAACCGATGACCATGAGCGCTGTAACTGAACCCGTCGCAATTTATGAAGACGACAACGGCGTTAATGTCCTGCATGAAGAGCGTCTAAAAGAAGTTTCAGATCCTCGTATGCAAGAAGCGAGTGTTAAGTTAGATCGAGTATTCCCTTTAATGGGTGACATGGTGCGTCGTCAAGGTATCGATTTGCCATTACCATTCGGTGTTTCAGTTGCTTATCGCAATCAAGACATGAACCTTCCTATGACCGATTACGTGATTGGCGGTGTGCGCTTGAATGACCTGTTCGACCCTGAAGATAGCGTTGCAACGGTTAAAGCAGAAAGTCTTTCAATACGTGGTGATGTGAATATTCTGCCGTTCTGGAATGTATTCGGATATGTAGGAAAGGTAAACGTTGACGCGAATGTTGATGCCTCTTACACCGGCGCTGCGGGAGAATATCTACAAGATAAACTCAATAACAAACTACCTGGTCTAGGTGACAAACTGTGCGAGGGCGTATCAGCACTGTGTAACAGTGGGCGTTTAAATGTACCACTGCATCTCGAATATGACTTACGCGGTGCGGGTACAACACTATCTGTTGGTTACAAAGAGTTCTTTGCATCACTGACCGGCACCTATTCACAAACCCGTCTGAAAGGGATGGATGATTGGGGTGACGGCATTGTCACGATTCAGCCAATGTTGGGCTACCAATTAGTTGATTATCGCGCTCAATTCTTCGTTGGTGCTGAATACCAAGGTTTAGATTCACGTATGCAAGGTACTGTAAAGACAGACGATATTGAGTTTGATTACGACGTTGGTGTGGACATTAACCAGTGGGCATTTTTAACCGGAGTCAACAAACAGATTGGCAAGCATTACAACATGACCGTGTTGTACAACAAAGGTGAAACTCGTTCGGCTGTGACATTGAACCTTGGCTATCGATTCTAACGGTCAAACCATCGCTCTATTGTGAATATAGATTCGTTAGAGCGATATTTTCATACGAGCCTCTGAAGCTCAGTCGTCCAACAAGATGACAACTCAAATATATGCCATGTCGATGCTCCATAGATGGAGCGCAATACCCAATGGAACTGCAGGATTGTCGATACAAGTGCGTTTGATCGTAACTATACCGAATATTATTGTGGAAAATTAAATATGAATATTGCATACCGCTCACTTATCGCATTGTCTATTGCTACTGCCCTTATAGGCTGTGGCGACGATAGCCAACCAACGGTTCCTTTCCCTGATAAACCTGAACCTTTAATTCCAGCACCTTCAGAAACCTTTACCACTCAAATCGGCGATGTGATGATTACTGCGACCAAAGAAGAGCTGGTTGTTACATCTAATACCGAAGACGATAAACTGGCTTCTGTTGAGTCTTTTAAAGGCATTAAGTTTGCCGATGCAGAGCGTTTTGAGCACAGTGAAATGGTTGATCTTGGGAGTGACATTGATGCCACTTCGTTTGGTGATGCATGTCCTCAATTGAAGACCGTTTCACAGACACAATCTGAAGACTGTTTGAACCTGAACATTTGGCGCCCAGTAGGCGTAGATGCTGATGCAGACCTACCGGTTTATGTATTCATTCACGGTGGTGATTTCGAATACGGTTCTGGTGCAGAGCCGCTCATCCAAGGTGATACCGTGGTTGCTCAAGGAAGCGACGATGGTAAGCCTTTCATCTACGTAAGCTTCAACTACCGTCTTGGTCAGTTAGGTACTCAATGGATTAAAGGCGAGAACGAAGATGGAAACTATGGCCTAGGTGACCAAAAGCGTGCCTTGGAGTGGGTACACAATAATATCGCTGACTTCGGTGGTAACGCTCAAAACGTAACCGTTATGGGTCAAGGCTCAGGCGCTATGTCTATTGGTTTCTTGCAGCAAGATGACGATATCGCAGGTCAATATTTCCAACGTGCCATCATGCAGAGCAACCCGTATGGTTTTGAGTATCCTAGCTATGACGTTGCAAAAGATCGCAGTAAGGGTTTTACAGCAGACACTTCGCTTGACAAGATCATGGCGTCGCAAGAAACAGCTTTGGATGGTATTGAACAACTGAAAAACTGGTTACTTAGTTCTCTGTCACTCTCACTGAATTACAAACTCAAGTTTAATGATATAGACGAACAAGGAAATATAAAATTAGGTTCCAACTCTGATAAGACACCAATGTCTACCCTTATGCCATTTGCTCCCTATATTCTTTGTAAAGAGCTAGAGACAGACTCAGACGCTGATGAAATTTGTGTAAGTTCTATTGAAACACCTATAAAAAAAGATTTCGCTGTGTCTACAGTACTTGGAAATAACGCTAGTGAATCTAACAGCTTCGGCATGTTATTCAATGTGACCTTTTTAGTTCCTACCATAATTGAGTATATAAAGCCCGAGATCAACGAAGATACAAACTCAGAAGAACTTGCATTAAGTATGTTGGATTGGTTGAGTGATGAAGATAACGTAGCCATGCTTGAAACTAAAATTGGGGGGATGAGTACTGAAGAGTTGACCCAAAACATGACGCTTTCCCTTACGGCATATAAGTCTGTAACACAGCTATTTTTTGGTTTAGATACAGACATCAACATTGACGTAAATTTTTTAAATTCGATTGCATTTGGTATATGCCTAGCAAATGCATCTAATGGTGAGGATAGTTACTTAAGTTGCTTATCAATTATTGGAGACATAGAACTTGCTAGTCATGATGAGGTAAAAGCTGCTCTAGATCTAACAGACTTCTACCCTAACTCAGAATCGAGCTTTGGTGGCGCTCTTGACAACATGAAGCAATTTAAAACCTTGCTAAATGACACCTTGTTCAATGGTCCAGCTCGTCACATGGCAGCAAACAGCGGAGTAGAAGCAACGCTATACCACTTTGAGCACAAACCAAGCTTTAACATGTGGAACTATAAAACAGGTCTAAATGAAGAAACGGGCGAATACGACCAACTGTCAATCATTGATCTATTCAAAACGATTGGTTGCATCAGCGGTGCATGTAACGGTTCAGAACTGCCATTTATGTTCAACAAAGCTGTACGTTTTGATGGAAGCGAAGTAAATCCATCAAGCAAAGATAAAGCCCTTATGAACGAAATGTCGCGTCTTTGGTTTAGCGATGAATTGTTCCAGAGCTACCAGTACAGCGATGCTACCGACAATGTGCTTGTCATTGATGGTGCAGGATTCAGCGACAACAGCACTACCTTCGACTGGGACTATGTCACAAACCCAGGTGTTGATCCTAAGCTTCGTGAAGGTCGCTTAACGGGTCTAGCAGAGCAAGGTCTTATGCCTTGGGACTGGTACCTAAACTAAACATATTCAACACCCTTCCTACTTTAACGGCCAGCTCGCTGGCCGTTTCTATATCCAAATTTTATGTTTAAACGCAGGTTAGTTATGACACTTAGCAAACTAAAAACAGCATGCACAATAATGTTGATTGCTTTGGTCACAGGATGTGCCCAACCTTACCCCGATGTTGAACCTGACTTCGAAGCTAACTGGCAAAGCACAGAACATCAAGCCGAAGTCTATTTGATCCCGAGTGCGCCTGAAGCCTTTGCGCGCCGCATTGATCTGGTTCGCCAAGCAAAACACTCGATTGATATGACTTACTTCTCTTGGGAAAACGACACTCTGGGTCTGATGCTGTTAAACGAGCTGAAACACGCCGCTGACCGCGATGTGGCCGTGCGCCTCACACTGGATGACTTGTTGGTATTCAATGACAAATGGCTTGCGGAGTTGGACTCACACGCCAATATTGAGATTCGACTGTTCAACCCTTTTGAGTCACGTAAAGCTGGCTGGATTGGTCGTGCGCTCAACTTCTCTACTCATCAAAAACAGTTAGATAATCGACTGCATGAGAAATACTTTAACGTTGATCACCAATCGATGATCCTCGGTGGGCGCAACATCGGTGATGACTACTTTGGCTACAGCGAAAGTGCCAACTTCTTTGATATGGATGTGCTGTTTAAAGGCGACGTGATTGCTGCTTTCGACCGAAACTACCAAGCGTTGTGGAACAGTGAGCATGTAGTGCCAATTCAAGAACGCATTAAAATCAAAGAGAAAGAGCAATACCAAGCGTTCACCAAAGCGTTGAACAAAGGTGAAAAGAATCAAGCATTGATCACGTCTGAAGTCGAAAGGCAGATAAAGAGCTTAAACCAACCGAAGTTCATTTCAGCCTCTGTCACGCCGGTATTTGACTCACTGGAGAAACTCAATGACAACAAGCCCTACTTTCGCCAACGTATTGAACACTTGATGAAGCAAAAAGTACCGACACCTTCTAAGGTTATTATTTCTACGCCTTATATGGTGCCAAGCGATAACAAGTTTGTATTCGTCGATGCACTTAGAGAGAGCGAAGCCGAAGTCACCTTACTGACGAATTCATCGGCTTCTAATGATTCGGGCTTTGTGCCTGCGTATTACGAAAAACACCGTGAGACTCTACTCGACAAGGGCGTAAGTATCTATGAGTACAAAAGCCAAGCGATCAATGATGATCACTACTTTCATGTTGATACCTACTACCACAACAAGACAGTAATTTTAGATGAGCGTGTCACCTATATTGGCTCTTCTAACTTCGATCCAAGATCAGACTTTCTCAACGTTGAGTTTGGGGTGTTGGTTGACAGTGAAGAGTTTGCGAAGCAATTGACACACTACTTAACACGTCAGAAAGAGGAGTTGTTCTGGGCTGTGTCGCGAGAACAATCAGGTGACACCATCTGGGCTTCAGAGGAACAAATCCATACTAAGAACCCGAACTACAGTTCATGGAACAAGGTACCTGATTGGTTATTTCGAAAAATGAATGGCGAGTTCGAGCTTTAAGTGTTCAGCTTCGAATCTTAATTTTTAATTTTCTCCAGTCCAAATGTAAAAAAGCCGCGTAATTCGCGGCTTTCTCATGTTTCAAATACACGTATCTGAGCTTATAGACGGTAGGTCATCGCTCTTTGGGCTACGTAGTTCACCATATCAAGCGTTGTGAAGATCGAATTAACATCATTAATGTTGTAATCCACATGTCCACGCTCTACATATTGCTCAGCGAGACGGTAAATATCAACGACACGCTCAGCTACCGCTTCCATAGGATCAATAAAAGTGACTGTTGGAAATGCCGTTTCAAGTTGCTTTCTAACCAAAGGAAGTTCCGTGCATCCCCAAATAACCGTATCTACGCCCTTCTCTACGATGGATTGAATCGCTACAGCAAGCAGTGCGGCATTACGCTCAAACTCGCCCGCTTTGATCCCGTTGGTTTCTCGGATTGCTTGTCCACACTCTGTCATCTCACCGGTTACTTCACCATAGATAGCACTATGCACGTTATGCTCTTGCTCAAAGGAATCTGGCTTAACGAACACCAGATTCGCGTCCGTTAGGTAACGATCATAGATTCCCGAATTGTATGTGCCGTTGGTACATAAAATACCAACAACAGATTCAGAGTTCTGCTCTTTGATTTGATCAACGGTGGTTTGAAGCATGTCGACGATATAAACGTTGGTGTGCTTTTGAACCTCAGGTCTAAAGTAATGAGCGGTGTTACAGGTCATTACGCCAAACTGAACATTGGCATGTTCTAAAATGCACGCTGACTCAATCAGTTCAGGCACAGGATCGGTACCGCCTTCGTTAATCACTTCAGATCGATCGGGGATATCTGAGTTTTTCACCACTATCATGGCCATGTGGTCTTAGTCTTTAAGTGCGCCGTGTTCAATTTCTTTCTTGGCGACGATATCTTGGAACAGAGCATCTGCTTCAGGGCCCATATTACCAAATACACCGAATCGTAGCTTTTTCATTGTTTTTACCTTTGTGTTTGTTAAAGCACAAAGGTTTTTACGCTCTTTCGATTTACTTGAATCCTATTAGATGGTTCGCATCCTCGCGAGTGCATAAACAGCGTACAAAAATCAGAATTGAGTACCCAAGGAAAAATGAATACGAAATTCGTCGCCTTCAGGCGCATCTAAGCCGTAAGCAAAATCGAGCTTAACTGGCATTAACTGTGAGTTCCAAATCAAACTCACGCCCGTCCCACGCTTCCAATCCGCTTGTTGATCAAATGCATCACCCACATCAAGAAATGCGCCCAACCAAATTGAACGATAGACTTGATGCTGATATTCGAGCCCAGCAGTTAACATATAACGTGCCCCCGTTAGTTCACCATTCTCGTCTCTAGGGGAGATAGATTCGTAACCATAACCTCGCAGGTTTCCATCGCCACCAGCAAAATACCGCAGTGACGACGGCACATCAGATAATGATTTGGCAATGTTGATGCCTACGTTGGAGCGGAAATGGAGCTTCTGCCTGTCACTAATATCCCATGAAAGGACACTGTTTCCTTCCAACCGCAACAGCCTTGAGTCAGAGAACAGACTAGGGTCAGAATACTCGACAGAATAGATGTGTCGATGATTGAGCTCCAACTGATCATTTTTACGATCAACCTGAGAAAAACTGATGCCAGGTAACAGCAATTGCGATTGCTCTTCCTCAGACGCCTGACGGTACTGTTCGTGCAAGTATCTGACATAAATGGTGCTTTGCCAATCACTGTCTAATTGCCAGTAACGTTCGAACTTAAGATCGTTTGTAAAGCTATTGGTGTCTCGATGATCAATTCGTTTCGATTCAAACTGAATACCAAAGTAATCCGTTGTGACTTTCTCTGTGGGGATTTTGTACCCCAACTGAAGTGATTGCTCCTGTTCAGACAAATATGTCTGTGTTTCAAAGCTGTGGCCTCTCCGGTTATACCAAGGCTTTGACCAACTGAGAGAGGCGCGTAAACCGAGATCAGTAGAATAGCCGCCACCGACCTGCACGATATTTCGAGAACTTGGCTCGGCAATGATTTCAATTGGAACTTCTAGGTTGTCATCAAGTTTGTCAAAGTCACCATGTACGATGACACTTCGAAACCATTGAGTGTCTGACAAATCAGATTGCAGTTCACCTAACTTGATGGTGTCAAAGTCATCACCTTTTTTAAAGGTGGGTATTTTCTCGATACGAGTAGGGTCAACCCCATCATCAGGAATACTTATAGAACCGAACTTGTAGCGTGGACCACTTGCAAAATACAAGTGTATATTCGCGATGTTCTCGCTAGGAATAACTTCAATCTTTGACTCGATAAACCTGCCGTCAAAATAACCTTTCCGCTTTGCTAAAGAGAAAATCGCACGCTTAGTTTGGTCGTATTCTTGGTGAGACAAAGTTAAACCTGAGCCTAACTTGCTTTGATTGAGTATATTGATGAACTCCGCATCTAGGCTAGCTTCACCTGTTATTTTTACTATCGATTCTGCGATGCGCATGACAGGACCAGAATCGATGTTAATGATCACGTTATCAGAATCATTGAGGTCGATATCGAGCTGTGGGTGATAATAACCATAAGGGTTGAGTGCATCTTGAATACGTTTAGATAGCTTCGTTTTCGATAGCTGTGATGCAGGAACATCGGCTAAAGGTTCTAAATATAATTCTACATTTTCGGTGAGAGTTTTATTAACCCCTTTAACCTCAAATTCAGCAGCACTAGAAGAGTGTTGGGTAAACAGGAAAAATGAAGTGGCCAGCACTAATTGTTTAATCGAGGTCTTCACGCGGTTACCCAATTGCTCAAAACCCGAACAGGTTATGAGCAAAGCGTTAAATCGCCGAATCTCTTATGGAGGACGCTATCCTTCGAACGGCTTATCGGGTTGTTTAACACTGCAACAGTCGTTTATTAACGACTCAAATCCCAGCCCTACAGACACAAAAAAGGCGCAATTAAGCACCTTTTGAATGTCTATTACTTATTGATTTATATGGCTTGCTGACTCAAGATCAGTTGTTGTTCAGCCACACATCTTGGTTTTTTGGAGCTTTCTTCTTCTTTTTCTTCTTGCCAGTACCGGCCGGTGGCGCAACAGGTTTTAGTGCTGCGATCAGTTCAGCTGTCGCTTCTTCATCCACTTCAAAGCCTTCAATTTGCTCACGCTCAAGACGAATCTTGTTCTTCTTCTCGATGATTTTGAAGTGGTGGTAATCTTCGTGATCGATCAGAGATAACGCAAGACCAACTTCACCTGCACGACCACTTCGGCCGATACGGTGCATGTAGTCTGACGGGCTACGCGGTAAGTCAAAGTTGATTACCACTGGAAGCTTCTCAATATCCAGACCACGTGCCGCGATGTCTGTCGCGATCAGAACGTCAATCTCGCCAGATTTGAAATCTTCTAGGATACGAGTACGTGAACCTTGCCCTTTATCGCCGTGGAATACTTCTGCGATGATACCGCGCTTGTAAAGCTTGTCTGCTAGGTGCTCACAGCTGTTCTTCGCATTAACGAAGATCAGAGCTTGGCGCCATTCATGTTGTTGAATTAGGTGTGCGAGTAACGCTGTCTTGCGACCTTTTTCTACTTCGAATACACGTTGAACCAGTGTGCTCGCATTGGCACTTTGAAGTTGAACTTCAATTGGATCGCTTAGAAGTTCGTGAGTCAGCGTTTTAACTTGCTCTGGGAAAGTTGCAGAGAACAACAAGGTTTGTTTTTTGCTCGGCAAGAGCTTCAAGATTGCATCAAGTTCTTCGGTAAAACCTAGGCTTAGCATTCGGTCAGCTTCATCAAGCACTAACGTTTTCACTTTGTCTAACTTGATAGCGTTGCTTGAAATAAGGTCAAGCAGACGACCCGGTGTTGCCACCAAGATATCAGTGCCGCCACGTAGCGCCTGCATTTGAGTGTTTACCGATACACCACCAAACACACAAACCGTTTTAATCGCGCCATTGAAATGCACAGCGTAAGATTTAACGCTGTCAGCCACTTGCTTAGCAAGTTCACGAGTAGGAACCAAGATAAGGCCAGAAACAAAGTTACCTTTGCCTGAACGACGGTCCAGAGGGGCATCTTCATGAATCTTTTGTAACAGTGGAAGTGCAAATGCTGCGGTTTTACCTGAACCGGTATTTGCGCCTGCAATTAAATCGCGTCCTGCTAACACACTTGGAATAACTTGCGCTTGGATAGGCGTTGGCTGTTGGTATTCAAGCTCAGATAAACGAGCCATCAAAGGAGAGATTAAGCCAAGATCAGAGAAGTTGGTTGGTGTAGTGGTGTTAGTCATTAATTGCAGGAACTCAAAGCTAAAATAATAGCGCGCTATATTAACGTATTTCAGCAGTATTACGTAACTAAATCGCCCTTTCGCTTCTATTTCACTGATTAATATCCGTCAGAAGCGAAGTTATCGATGTGAGAACCTCGATACTCGCCGTACCAACTTCGTCTAAGAGTATTCCAGCTACACAATTGTCGTGGGTTGCAGTTAGTTCAGCCAACCTGCTACCGTTTGTTCCGTTGCATACGAATTCGGCTCGGTTAACCAAACAGCGACTGCGTCTGGTGTAGCGACAAGTGGCTCAAAATTGATATTAAATTGCCATTCAGACTCACCACGCTGATAACCATCGTAAACCACAACAAAATCATGTTCGAGTTTCTTACCCCTGTTCTCGCCCGCCTTAACGCTGGTGACTTCGTTCATCGCCAGCAAAGCTATATGAGCAACATAATCCCCTTTGCCTTCGTAACTTACGCTGAACGTATCGCCTTTATAGTTGACCGTTAGCTTGGGGTTATTTTGTTGTTTGAGCGAAGGCAACGTTCTGTCTAACCAGTTAAAGTAACCGCGCCACTCTTTTCCATCGACAACAAAGCCGGGTGTGTAAACCCCACTTGTTACTCCATAAGCTTTGTACAAGCGTTGCTTCTGACTAAACGCCTTACTCGCGAACTTGTCGCCCCAACCTAAGTAATCCCAATAATCGACGTGATAGGCAAGCGGAATAACTTGTGTCCAAAGTTTTGGATGGTCTTCAAAAGTACTGAGGTACTGATCAGCAGGTGGACAACTTGAACAACCTTCAGAGGTGAAGAGCTCGATAACCTGTGCGGGCTGGCCTTCATTACTCCAGGTTTGTGCAAGCGACACTGAGGAATAGAAGCCGATCGGTAAGGCAAATAAACAAAGTTTAATCAATGATGAATTGCGTTTGGCGTGTGACATACCGAGATCCTTGTACAAAGCGAATTGAATGGCGCTCAAATACAGACCGTTATGCCTAGGTTTTTCTTTCAGGTGCTTAGTTTACGAAGAGATTGAGTTTATTTCAGATACAAAAACGCCAGCTTTAGAAGCTGGCGTTTTCTTAAAATTCTATATTTACATGTCAACGCTGAGATTAACGGTTAATACCGATATCGCGTTGCATGTGACCAGATAGGTCGCTTGCGTAGTAACTACGTGGAGAGTTGTCTACGAAAAGAATATCGAAAATGTGTGCAATCAATCCTTTGAAGTTAACCGAGTAGGTTTTCTTATCCATAGAGTTAGGAACAGCGATAGTATTCATTTGTACTGCTTGAGCCATGATTGCCTCTCTATAAATTTATTAATGTGTTTCGTTCTGATGACAAGAATAATAGGTGATCTTTTGCAGGTTAAAAAATGACTAAAATTAGATTTTGGGATTAGTTTTTCTAATAAAACAAACCATTAACAATGCCACAAAATAGATATGCAGATTATGTGAGTACAAATTCAATATAGTGTTTAAATCATGCATTTAGTACAAATACCCCGCAAACAACAATGGCCAATGTCACAGAAAATTTACATAAATAAATTTTCCACTTCATCAGCCACGTGTTCATTATCGACTTTTCGATAAGTTATATTTGTTTTTAATTTACTTGTTCAATGCCTGGCTTCTTCGCATAAACCGACGCTATAACCGCAATCGTCATCGTAGAAACCAATACCGCCAATGACCAGTAAGTTGGGATAGCCCACTCGCTATCAACCAGAAGCATTTTCACACCAATGAACACCATGATGAATGAAAGCGCGGGTTTCAAATAGATGAACTTGTCCATCATACCTTGCAGTACAAAATACAACGAGCGAAGACCAAGTAACGCAAACACGTTAGCCGCAAGTACCAAGAACGGTTCTTGTGTTACCGCAAAGATCGCAGGGATAGAGTCTAATGCAAACATCACGTCCATGACTGCGATCGCACCGATGACCAACATCATTGGAGTGAATGCCCATTTAGCCCCCTGTTTAACCATTAATGCAGGGCCATGGAAGTCCTCTGTTACCGGCATCACTTTACGAAGTAGCTTTTCAGGCAGAGTATTCACACTCTCCTCTTCGCCCTTGTCTAATGCCAGCTTAATACCTGTACCAACCAAGAACGCAGCGAACACGTAAAGCACCCAGTGATATTCCGCCAATAGCTGTGCGCCTAGTGCGATCATAATTGCACGAAGCACCAATGCACCAATTACGCCCCAAAGAAGCGCACGAGGTCTTAGATGCTCAGGAACTTGGTATTGAGCAAAGATCATCGCAAAAACAAACAAGTTGTCTACGCTAAGGGATTTTTCTAACAAGTAACCCGTAATGAATGACACGGTTGCTTTTTGCGCTGTGTAGTCACTGTTCGGCGCATAAATGTCCCAAAATAGGTAAATCGAGCCAGCAAACAAAAACGCAAGTACAAACCAGAAAACACTCCAGATTGCCGCTTTCTTGATAGTAACGTTACCGCCACGAGTCTGATAGATATCAATAGAGACGAGAATAACCGTTAGCAGGAAAAAGCCCGCATAAGTCGTCATGATTGGCGATGAAAAAAAGGATTCACTATTGGTAGATAATAGAGATTGAGTTGAGTTCATTATTCCTCCGGGCGGAAGAACTGTACAAAGACCTTCCGCAAACAAAGCATATCAAGCTCCATTACGGATCTTGACTGTGATTGCGTTGGTCTCGTTGAAGTGAAATATGGGATTTCACTTTTACATACCGGATAGACTCTTGGCCTAACGAGATGACGATATGTAAACTTGCGCTAACTACTCCCCAAACGCGTGGATAATAATCCTCTGGTTGTGTTTCGTCTATATAAATTTGCACGAAAAAAGCAAAAAAGGAGCAAACGCTCCTTTCTGATTGATGCCACTTTGTCAAATAGACACGCGAATTGATTCTAAGAATAAATTCGCAAGTCAAACACACTATTGCACTGCGTAATGAAGTTGCAAAAAGAGCAATTTACAGCCCTGCGGCAGGTATTAAATACACTAACGCTGACCAAACTGATACCCAACCGACAACCGCTACCGCATCTAACCAATCTTTCTTATCCATGCATATCTCCACAAGAAGGCGACCTGCAGAGATAAAGCATAAACAATGCCAATTTTATAAATAACCCAAAGTAATAGTGTTAAATATCAGTATCAGCTTTAGTTATCTAAAACACTCCATGCAATTCAACGGTTCATTGAGGTGAAGCGACTCTGGGTGGTCTTGCAGAAACTCGATGAAGCAGTCTGCCATAGAGTCAGTGGTGACCGTGCCATCACCGATCATATCCAACACAGCGTTATAGCCCTCTTTGCCTTTCATTGTATAGGCTGACGACGCGCCCCGGTAAATACGGTTGCGAGAAACAGCTTGCCAACCTGAATCATCAGAGTGAATTTCTAGATGGTGAATCCTGTGTCCTATAGGCGCTTCTTTGTGGTAACAAAACCTCAAATTATGTGTATAAGGAAAGCTACCTGAACCTGTGCCCACGACACCATTATCAATCGCGTTATTGATTGCACCTTCAAGCATGCAAGCGATCGTTTCACCTTTTACTTCATACACACCAATAGGTACGGCAAACGGTAGTAGTTTTCCGGCAATATCGGCAACAGAGACATCGCCGCTGTTCAGTGAATTTCTTACACCACCGGCGTTGTGAATGGCAAAGTCAACCTGATGCCCTTTCTTGTTCATTAGGTGGTGAAATGATTGAGCAACCAAGGGGGCTAGTTGACTCGGGCCTTTAGCATCTGGAATACGTACATGGCGAAGTTTAGTGTCTGCATGAGCAATCACTTGTTGCTGAAGCTTTCGAACTCGCGGCTGGTATTTATCCGTCAGAATGCTCTGCAGCTCAGGATCTTTCTTACACACTGCAATATTAGGGTGATTGTTTAAAAACTCACACGCCATATCGTGGGCATCGTCTTGCCCTACTTCACTCAGTTTCGCGTCTATAAAGAGTCGACGGCCTAATAACAGTTCGTTTTTACCATTGAAGTGCGTCACTTTGCCTTGAGAATCGAACTCGATTTCGCAGTGTCCTAAGCTCATGGCGTGGAAACCCGCTTGCACAACATAGGTATCGCCAATTTTCACACCGTATTCATCATCTTTAACTAAGCCGATATCAGAGAAATCACCTTGTAAGCGATGACTATGACCACCAACGATGACACCAATACCTGTTACGTTGGCTGCTAACTCTAAATCAGCTTCGTAACCAAGATGGCTAAGTAACACAATCTTGTTGATACCTGCTTGATGGATTTGCTCAATGGTCGCTTTTGCTGTTTCCAAAGCATTTTCAAACGGTGTATCGATATCTGGGTTAGCGATGCCTGCCATCTTGTCGATGCTTAAGCCGAATATTGCGACCTTCTCGCCATCAAACTCTTTCGTTATAAAAGAAGCACTTCGTGTTTCAGGCAGATAAGGCTTAACAATGTCGTTGTCCGCTAGCGTATGAGTTTTATTGATATCCTCATTCGATAGATTCCAGTTACCGGCCAACAGCGGGAATTTGATTCTTTTCGCGAAAATCGCAACGGGCTCATTACCCATGTCTAACTCGTGATTACCGAGCGTCATGGCATCTATATTAAGGGCATTCAACAAATCGGCATTGGCTTTTCCCTTGAATAAGGAAAAGTACAACGTGCCCTGGAAGCAGTCACCAGCGTGCAAGAACAAGGTTCCAACCTTCTGACGCTGGGCATCTTGTTCTATTTGTTTGAAGCGTGTTGAAATTCGAGCAAAGCCACCAGCACTGACATAAGGTTCAATGATGTGGTTGTTCATTTTAAGTGATAGCTGTAACGAGGTTGGTTCAAAGTATGAGTGGGTGTCGTTGATGTGTGCCAACACTATTTTTGTCGGCTTATTCTTTTTAGTCATATTTTCTTCTCTCTTTGTCCCTTCATACTAGGTCGAGAATCATGACAGAATCGTGAATTTTATGAAACTGCACTGCAAAAAAATACTCGAGATAGATCAAAAATCTCATTTTGCACCGTATTAATAAACAACGGGTTTTGTGACAGGTGAGCATACCGGATTTGGATTTTTCGATTATGATTAAAGATATCTGTTAGCTTTCAAATAATTAGCAGAGCCTTCCGTTAGGAGTAAGCCTATGCAACTAGAAAGAATCGAGATTTCTGGCTTTCGAGGTATCAAGCGCATGTCACTCGCGTTTGACGAGCTAACCACGCTTATTGGTGAAAATACTTGGGGTAAGTCTTCATTATTGGATGCCCTTTCCGTCATTCTGCCCTCAGACGGTGTGCCATATCACTTTGAAATGACCGATTTTCATGTCGATTACTCTGTTTCACACCCGCAGTCTCAACATCTTCAAATTGTTCTCGCTTTAAAAGCTAACGATAAGAGCGAACTTAACGCAGGTCGTTATCGCAAACTCAAACCTATTTGGGTTCAAGATGAATTTGGCGTATTTCGCATCTACTATCGCATCAGCGCGACGTTAGAACAGTATGAGACAACAACACACTATGCATTTCTTGGTTTGGACGGTAATCCGCTCAAGCTTCATCATTCAGAAAAGCTTGCTCAAGAATTAATGACCTTACATCCCGTTATCCGTTTGCGTGATGCAAGGCACTTTGATCGTCCTTTCAACGGCAAGTCCCTTAACCACAATGCTCACCTGCCGACTAATGTTCACGCAACTAATGCAAATTCAAACGGGAACGGGAACCATCACACGAGCAATGGCACAACAAATGGAAACGGCGCCAATAACGGTAATGGTCGACAAGCAAGAATAGAAAAACGAATAGACAACACCTGCCGCCGTCTTATGGCGATACCCGGACATGTTAATAAAGGTGAAATGCGCAGTAGCCTAGAGTCGATGCAAAGTTTGATTGAGCACTATTTTTCTTTCAAAAGTACTTCTCGTCGTAACCCTAGAAAACAGCGAGACGGATTGCTTTATTCTGCGGGTACCAATGATCAGAGTATTCATCAACTCGTCGAAGAGACCAAGAACAAACAAACTCGCTTATTATTCATGGGGTTACTTAACGCTTATCTACAAGCTAAAGGGCCAAACGACTTAAGGCGATGTGCGCGCCCTCTGTTGATCCTTGAAGATCCAGAAGGTCGATTGCACCCAACACACTTGGCAAGGGCTTGGAGCTTGATGCAGAAATTGCCCATGCAGAAAATCCTGACCACCAACAGTGGCGACCTACTTGCGGCGGTCCCACTTCAATCGATTCGTCGCTTGGTTCGTCAGTCAGACAAAACCATCGCCAATCAACTCAACATGAACCATTTCAGTAAGGATGAACTTCGACGAATTGGTTTTCATATCCGCTTCCACCGCTCTGGGGCACTATTTGCTCGCTGTTGGCTATTAGTAGAAGGTGAAACCGAGGTTTGGTTGTTCAATGAACTTGCCAACCAATGTGGCTATAACCTAGCAGCAGAAGGTGTGCAGATTATTGAGTTCGCCCAATCAGGACTTAAGGCACTGATTAAGGTCGCGCAAGAGTTTGGCATCGATTGGCATGTGGTAACTGACGGCGATGCGGCGGGTAAAAAATACGCAGCAACGGTGCTATCGAAGCTTGGTAATGATCAGGAAAGACATCGACTCACGGAACTGCCAGATAAAGATATCGAGCATTACCTATATATGAATGGGTTTGAGAGCTTTTTCCGTGACATGGTTAAGATTCCATACGATCACCCTATCCCTCCAAAGAAAGTGGTTGCCAAGGTATTGAAGAAACATGCAAAACCCGACCTTGCACTCGCCATTGTTTCTCATTGTGAGAATCAAGGACAAGAATGCATTCCGCTTTTATTAAGGTGGACATTAAAACGCGTGATCACCATGGCGAATGGAAATACCTAAACATAATTTGTTTTATAGATGCTATCAGTTGCTCTACTGATGAAATATTTATCTAGTCGCCTCAACCAAAAAAGGCACACCAAACGGTGTGCCTGTATAAATCGATATACAAATTAATTGGGGGTTATCTTGCAAGAGTTCACAGTGACTAACTAAGGTTAGGTTAGGTTAACGAATTAAGCCTTTGCCTGTTTAGCGTGTTGTTCAACAACTTCCGAAGATTGAGTCGATTTCTCGTGAAGCCATAGCCCCGTTGCTTTCATCAAGTATCCAAATACACCACCAAGCAGTAAAGATGGCACTACAAGTTGCCAATCACCACCTGCAGCAAACGTCGCACAGCAACCAATGAAGGTGCCTGGGATATAACCTAGCCACGCTTGTTTCGCTTGAATACACATAAAGAAAGCCACAATAGCAGTAATCATGTAGCCTAAAATCTCTAACCCTGCGAAGGTTGAGCTTTCGATAATCACCATTGCCCAGAATACGCCAGTCATGTTGGTCAATAAGCTACCTGCTAGTCCTTTAACGCCGCCTGTTGGCGAAGCAAAGTAACTGGTGCAACCTAAGAAACCTGCCCATGACAATAAGCCGAAAGAGATAGCAATCCATCCCCATAGACCTGACAAAATACCTGTTGTTAATGAAATCGCGACTAATGTACTCATACTATTTCTAAAGCCTAATTACGTAATTGAACGCAACCGGATTTAGCCTCACTTAAAATCAAGTAAGCATACTATGGGAAGATAGCCCTTATTTAGCCGATCACGATCACATTAATAATGTATGCAGATGTGCATTTATCACTAGATAGAGACAGAAATCGCTTATTCAACATATTTGGTTATCAGTATTTTATCAATTTATCGTTACAGAATCGATGGCTTGCCTTTCATCATGCGCTTACCTTCTCGCTTAATACACTCAGCAAGTGGGTTCTCAGACATATCTGCACGCCAAATAAAGGACAAGGTTCTTTCCATTTCAAGCTCAGGGACATTTAATGTGACCAGTTGACCAGACTCAACAAACTGTTCGACATCGAGATAAGGTAAACACGTTAAATATGGGCCGTTTGCAACCAAACTTCTTAAAACAGGAACGTGTTCATACTCTCGCCAAACATCAAGATCACCAATTAAATGGTGAATAGAGCTATCAAAAACTTTGCGAGTACCCGAACCATGTTCACGTAATACCCATTTTGCTTGTTCTAATTGCGCCAAGCTTACTCGTTCACGCTTCGCAAACGGGTGATGAGCCGATGCAACCACCGTTAAATGGTCCGTACACCACACTTCTTGGTGAACTCGGTTGTCATCACAACGACCTTCGATAACACCCAAGTCATATTGATAATCTAATACGCCATCAATAACCGCATCGGTACTTTGTACGCCGAGCGAGATTCGCATCTCAGGAAAGTCGTTATCAATAATACTGATGAGGTCAGGAACTAGGTGTTCCGCTGGTGTTTGGCTTGCACCGAGTTTGAGCTCTCCACTTAGTAAATGCTGCTCATAAAAACCCATCTCAATTTGCTGCGCATCTTGCAGTAAACGCTTCGCTTTAGGCCTTAGCCACATCCCCCAATGAGTAAGAGCCATTTGCTTGCCCTGCCTTTCAAACAAAGGCCTGCCGAGCATTTTTTCCAACTGTGCAAGAGACATACTTGTCGCCGACTGAGTCAACGCCAATTTGTCTGCTGCCTGACTAACGCTCCCGGAGTCTGCTACTGCATCAAATACCGCGAGTTGCTTTAATGAATAACGCAAAATTCATCCTTAATGCTTTTAATTATTTGTGTCCTGATGCTCGTTTTTTATAAAGCCAATGAGCAATCAATTTCATTCTACGCGTAACCCAATCTATATCAATAAATTTGATGTGGTTTCTAAAAATTATCAATTTTACCTCTACCCATCAACGCCCTAATCTGGAATGGCAGGACACAACGAGCCCTGCAAAACATTACTGATTAACCATTACGGATTAACCAAGTCATTAACACTAGGAATTACACATGACGGATTGTTCAAGGGGGGGATATGGCAACCAGCACTTCTGAAAATCATCAACTGTTCTCACCAACAGAAATGATGGCGGAAGCAGAGAAGTTTGCATTAAGTAAAGCAAATAAAACCAGCAGCATGACATTGAGTTTGGCAATCATGGCTGGCGCATTCATCGGGCTTGCTTTTTTGTTCTACATCACGGTAACCACGGGCAGCGCTGATGCTGGATGGGGATTGAGTCGCTTAGCCGGCGGTCTTGCATTCAGTATGGGTTTGATCTTGATTGTGATTTGCGGTGGTGAGCTATTTACCAGCTCAGTGTTATCCAGCATCTCATGGGCTAACAAGCAAATCACCTTCACTAAGATGCTGTCTATCTGGGGCAAAGTGTATGTCGGCAACTTTATCGGTGCCATGTTCCTATTGGCTTTGGTAAGCGCAGCAGGCTTATATCAACTGGATGGCGGCCAATGGGGCTTAAACGCTCTAAACATTGCTCAACACAAGCTGCACCACAGCCCAGTTCAAGCGTTTGCTTTGGGTGTGCTTTGTAACTTGTTGGTATGTTTAGCGATTTGGTTAACGTTCAGCTCTGCTAACGCAATGACCAAAGCAATGATGACCGTGTTACCCGTTGCAATGTTCGTAAGCTCAGGCTTTGAACACTGTGTGGCGAATATGTTCATGGTTCCTCTAGGCATCACGATTCAAACATTCGCCCCGGAAAGCTTCTGGATGCAAATCGGTGCAACACCGGCGCAGTACGCAGACTTAAACGTCATGCAATTTGTCACAGCAAACTTAATACCAGTGACAATCGGCAACATCGTAGGTGGTTCAGTATTGGTCGGCTTAGCCAACTGGAGTATCTACCGTCGCCCACAACTTAAAGCAGCAAAAATTACCGCTATTACACAAACAACAGAAATTACGTCAGTTAAGGAAATTACTATGAACACAGCAACTACTATCAAGCAAATCATGAACACTCAACCAATTACATTGAGCGTTGAAATGCCAACATCAGTCGCGATTGATACACTTTTAGACGCGCAACTTGTTAGCGCTCCTGTTTGTGATGTTGAAGGCCGTCTAGTGGGTATCTTCTCTGTTCATGACGTAATGGTTGACCTTTGGTGCCAAGATTACATCCCAACTAAAGGCCAAAAAGTCGTAGACCTAATGAGCCGTGACGTTGTGGCAATCGATGCAAACGACAAGCTAGTAGACGTTGCTGAGTTCCTATGCATCGACAAAGAGCAACTGTACCCGACGACAAGCATGGGCTTCGCAACTCGCTTGACATCTCTTTCTCTAGAAGAGCGTGCAAAAGCGATGAAAGTAAGCCAACCACATATGCTTCCAGTGTTAGAAAATGGCGTGATGGTGGGTGTGTTGACTCGCATTGAAGTGATGCAAGCACTGCGTCCAATCTACGGTGACCGACTAAACGTGGTTCCTCAAGCTGAACTAGAAACAGCTTAACTAATCGTAAGTTGAACTATTAGGGATTAGTAGTTCAATTAGATAACTCAGTCATGGCAACGTTGACTGGCTAGAGGCAAATGGTGGCTTTTAACGTACTAAACGGTTTGACACAAAACAGACCTAAACGCGTTGCCATTTATCTCAATAAAAAAGGCGCAAAGTGAAAACTTTGCGCCTTTCTCTATTTCTAACTGCTGACCTATTTAGTATCGACCAAACTTTTTATATTTCTAAATAATGTTGATACCTGTCAGAGAGCTAGAAAGCTAGATTACTTTTTTACGCCTTCAACGTGTAGTTCCATGTCTACATAGCTTGAAGCGCCCATTACTGGAATGTTGAAGTCAGCAAGTTCTAGACGAGTTGTACCCACGAAACCAGCACGCTCACCGCCCCAAGGGTCTTGACCAGCACCGATGAATTCAGCTTCGATAACGATTGGCTTAGTTACGCCGTGAAGCTTAAGGTCACCCATTACTTCAAGTTTGCCGTTGCCTTTATCAACCACTTTTGTGCTGTTGAAAGTAGCGTCAGAGAATTTACCTGCATCAATGAAGTCAGAGCTACGGATGTGCTTGTCACGCTCTGCGTGGTTTGAATCAAGGCTTGTTGTATCAATAGTTACGTTTACTTTTGATGCTTCAACGTTGCTTTCATCAAATGAGAAATCACCTGAGAATGTGTTAAAACGGCCTTGGATAAAGCTATAACCTAGGTGGCTAACTTTAAAGTTAACTGAAGCATGCGCACCTTTTGTATCAATCACGTAATCAGCGGCGTTCGCAGCGAAAGGCATTGCCATAGCAAATGCTAATCCTGTAGCGATAATTGACTTTTTCATTTTGAAGCTCCTATCATTTTTCGTAGCGTATCGTCTTTGTCGATAACGTGGTGTTTTATCGCCGCTAAGGCGTGCACTGATGCCATAATGATCAGTACCCATGCAGCATAGTAGTGAACCGTACCTGCGAGATCAGATTGGTTTGCAAACAGTTCGCCCATACTTGGTACAGTGAACCAATTGAATACCTCTATCCCGCGGCCATCTGATGTCGAAATCAAATAACCTGAAATAAACAAAACCGCTAAGTTGATGTACATGAAGCCGTGAGCGATCTTCGCTGCTGCAACTTCATAGCTTTTACCTTCCACTTTAGGTGACGCGGTAACTAGTTTCCAGACCAAGCGGATAACAGTAACGGCAGCCAAAAGAATGCCTACCGAGCGGTGATAGTCTGGCGCTGTTTTGTACCACTCGCTGTAGTATGAAAGATCAACCATCCACAGGCCTACACCAAATAAGCCAAATACCGCGAGAGCTGAAATCCAATGCATCGCTCTTGCTAAAGGGTTGTAATTTCTAACGTTGTTGTCCATGCATCTCTTCCGAATGTTAACGAGTAGTGTAGTTTCGAAAAGCGTACCCTACACCAAGTTTGTGTAACATATTATTTACCAAGCTTTACATTGGTAACATCATTTCAAATTAAACGAGTTATTCAAATTATTTGAACAAGTTTGGGCTAAACGTTAGATTTCAACGATTTGTTCGATCTCGTAAAGCTCATCTGAGATATCTAACATTTTACGTTCCATGACTTTTTGAGCGTCTTCTATCCCTTTGTTGTAGTAAACCGCCCCAAACTTTTTACTTATGAAATCGACCAAGAATTCTGTGTCGAACTGACCAAGCTCCACATCAAGTTCATCTTGCAGGTACTTTTGGAGCGTATGAGTAAGCTCAGACTTTTGTTTCGAATCTAATTGAATGGTCATGAATGTTTCCAAATAAAGAGTAAGTAGATCAATTGTGATTTGCTGACTAGACTATAGTCGAGGTAACTAGCTAGAATTCCTCATAATTTAGAATACAGACCTGTAGAGCGCCAGTGCTATCCATAAAATCACTCAGCAATGGTTAATTTTGATAGAGAGATCAAGAACTCGCACTTTGACGATAGGTAACGGAACCGCAATTACCGTACTATTGCCCATCAATAAGATAGTAGCTGTGTATAAGGGACTTCATTGTTATTAGATCTAGTGATTAAAAGCGTTAATCAATTTCAAGACGATTGCCTAAAGCTCTGTGAACGCCACTACCCTACGGTGCACAATCAAGGGATCAGTGAGCACCATATAGGAAAGGCATTTGCTCGCCGAATGGAGCACACCTTCGTTAGCTTTAATCATGCAAGCAACATCAGCCCACTTGAAATGCTTTCTTCTGGCGAAACGCCTCGACACTTCCGAATATCTTCCGAAATTGGTACCGTTTGGATGATCAGTCATCATATGGTGAGCGCCGGGAAAACCTGTCGTAGAAAGTTAATGTTGGACATCCATAATTGGCAACAAGAGTATGGATTTTCCATTCAACCCAATGACGTTTTGATCATTGTCTCCGACCATTGGATTAGCCGAAGCAAAAACAGCGGTGAATTATTGCATTGGTGGATGGGTGAACTCCCAGACGAGATCACGGAATATAGCCAACAAGGTATCACGCTAAGAGAGAGTGATTCTCAATTCGCTACTGACTTAAATAATAATTTTAAAATCAGCCCTTGCTTCATTAAATTTGGACACCCTTTAAAGCGGTCAGGAAATCAACAACTGGTTCGTAAATACCTGCAACTTTACGCAGTACTTCAATGGCAGTAAGAATACGGGTCAACTTTTTTAATCAGTCTTGAAAGTAAATAGTTAGACCTCCATCCCAATATTTTATAAAACCCAACTCAAGCCCTACCCAATAATCAATCAAAATTTATCTTCGATAAAATAATAACTTATCAGCTCATCGTTCATATTTTGAGAAGTAGATATCATTTATATGCAAACAGAGTTGTTTGTTAATAATGTAACTTTGACATTCCCCCATAACCTGAGGCTTTATCCTTACTTTCACCTGGTGTATTAGCGTTGAAAGCTTATATTGATTGGTGTTGATATGAGATAGATTACTCAGAGATTAAATTCACAATAGTCATTATTAATGGTGAATGATAAGTAATTTTAATGACTAATATCAATTATCATGCTGTTTTTTCGTTAATTATATTTATTTAAATATTGACTCTACAAATGAGTTTTATTAATTGACAATTTACTTACACCTGTCAATATTGTGACAGCCGCGACATGTACGTCCGCCATTGAATAAGCCCTCTTTACTAGCGACTATGATTTTATCAGACAGAAGTGAATTTATTAGCTGTATATCCGTAGATGCTGATATGCAGTTTATTGCGAAATACCAAGACCTGACGCTTAGGAGCGTCTATCAACCTATATTCGACTCTTCTATGACTCAAATAGGTGTTGAGGCTTTGGTGCGCATTTCAAATAACAAAGGTGATATTGTTCGTCCTGATCACTTCTTCCATTCCGACGAAACCTCAAGCACAGACAAAATCAATGTAGAGAGGTTGAGTCGAGCGATTCATATCCGTAACTTCGCACAATCGACAATCCGTCATTTACATCTATTTTTGAACGTTCTTCCAAACGTTGGTGAGTTGTTTGCCGCAGAGAAAGTGAGCGATAGCTTGTTAGCTAAACGCCTTCACGAGCTTAACCTTTCATGCGAACAGATAGTGATGGAGTTGGTAGAGTTGAACGCAGAAAGTGAAGAGCGTTTGAAAGATGCCGCTCTTTCTCTTGCGGATAATGGCTTTCAAATAGCGGTCGATGATTTTGGAACACAAGCATCAACCGAACAACGCGTTCGTCACATTAACCCTCATATCATCAAGATAGACCGCTCGGTTATGTTGGACTTTGAACAAGGCGACACTCGAGAAATGGAGTTAGTACTTGATCTTGCAAACCAAATTGGCGCAAAGACAGTGATTGAAGGTATTGAAACCCAACAACAACTCGAAGCGATGCAGGGCTTAGGCTTCAATATGTATCAAGGCTATCACTTAGCCATGCCAAAGCCGATTGAATTAGACATACGGCTAGCAATCTAGAATTGCCCTATCCTTCTCAAAGCCGCTTGACCATTGAGTAGCGGATTTTTTAATGCTTGCCTATTCGTACCCTCATACCGCTCTCACGTGTCAACACATTTCAGGACGGGACAACACGCATAAAAAACCCAGTCAAATTTGACTGGGCTGGCTTAAAAGAATCTGTTTTATATCATTCCCTAATAACCCGCAGTGGACGGTTTGATTCTATATAAAATAGCGAACATCACCGGTACTACTATTAGCGTTAGTACGGTAGCAAAGCCTAAGCCTGCCATGATGGTAATCGCCATCGAGCCGAAAAATGCATCGAATACCAAAGGAATCATACCCAAGATAGTCGTTAATGCTGCCATAGATACCGGTCGTACACGACTAATCGCACTGTCGACAACCGCTAAATATGGGTCTTTACCTGTTGATAGCTCACTGTTGATTTGGTCAAGCAGTACAATGCCGTTCTTCAAAATCATGCCGCTTAGACTCAATAAGCCAAGGAACGCTGTGAAGCTGAATGGCATATTGGTACCTAACAGACCAATTGAAACACCAATGATAGAGAGTGGCACCGTAAACCAAATCACAAGCGGCTTACGAACCGAGTTAAACAGAAGCATCGTGATGATAAACATCAGCAAATAACCCATTGGCAGTGAACCAAACAGAGATTCTTGCGCATCTTTAGAGCTTTCGTACTCACCACCCCAGCTAATGCTGTAGCCTTCTGGTAAATCTAATGCTTCTACCTTTGGTTTCACACGAGCAAACAGACTCGCTGGCGTTTCATCACCAAGAACATCGTGGTCAGCCAATACTGTTAGCGTACGTTTTCTGTCGCGACGCTGAATCAGTGGCTCAGACCATTGAAGCTCTACGCCATCAATCACTTGCTCAACTGGGATGTAAGTTTGTAGTGATGGGCTCCAAATCTTCACATTGTTTAGCGATTCGAAATCAAAACGCTCTTCTTCCGGTAAACGCGCCACGATAGGTAACATATGAGTACCATCACGCAGTAGGCCGATGTTGTAACCGCCAAACGCCATCTGTAATGTCTCAGACAAGTCAGTTTTTGAAATGCCTAGGCGACGAGCCTTAGATTCGTTGAACAGTGGTACAAGTTCTTTAGTGCGTTCACGCCAGTCATGACGAACATTTCGAGAGCCTGGATCGGCAAGCAAGATGTCTTCGACTTCAACTGCAATGTTACGCAGTACTTGTGGATCGGCACCGATAATACGCGCTTCAATTTTTGAAGCGGGTGACGGACCAAACTCAATCAACTTGAACTGGAACGTTGGTTGCTCAAATTCGTTCGCTAAGTCTTTGTCTAGCGCCGCTAGAGCCTTAAACATAGTGTCGCGGTCAGTGGTTCTTACTTGTAACTGGGCGTACGCTTCGTAGCTTTTCTCTGGTTGGTAAGTCAGTGCGAAACGTTGCATGCCCTGCCCAACCGTTGTCGTTACAAACTCCACGTCGTCTTGCTGGCGAATGTAGCTTTCAACTTTTTCTGTCTGCTTGATCGTTTCACGAACATCGGTGCCTTCTGGCATCCACATGTCTACGTAAAACATTGGGGTATTTGACGGCGGGAAGAACTGCTGCTTCACCATACCAAAACCGACGACAGAAACTGCTAATAGAGCGACCATACTAACTACAGTAAGCCATCTAAATCGAAGTGCTACTTTCAGACACGCACCGAATACCACAAACAGGATGCCTTTGTATGGGTCTTCGTTCTCATCAACCTTGTCTTCTTCTTTAAGCAACATCTCGGCAAGGAATGGCGTTAGTGTTAGTGCAGTTACCCAACTCAAAAACAGTGAGAAACACAGTACCCAAAACAGTGAACCCATGAATTCGCCTGTCGCATCCTTCGACAAACCAATCGGTGCAAACGCTGTGATAGCGATAATGGTCGCACCTAACAGTGGCCATTGTGTTTGCTTGACGATGTCTTTCGCTGCTTGAAGCTTGGTTTTGCCTTTCTTCAAGCCCACCAAAATACCTTCAACGACAACAATCGCATTATCCACCAGCATACCCAGCGCGATGATCAGTGCCCCCAGAGAGATGCGGTGCAGTTCAACATCGTTGTAATCCATCAGGATGAAGGTACCGAATACCGTCAATAGAAGAACCAAACCGATGATCAAACCACTGCGTAAGCCCATTGCGAACAACAATACAATGATAACGATGGCTACCGCTTCAACTAGGCTGATTAAGAAGTCAGCCACAGATTTGTCTACTTCTTGCGCTTGGTTGTAGAAGTAATTCAGTTCTACACCCGCTGGCTTAATGCTTTCTAGGCGATCCAGTTCCGCATCCAGTGCTTTACCAATCTCAACCACGTTTACACCAGAAGAGAACGCAATACCCAAGTTGATTGCTGGTTTACCGTTGTACGTTAATACATTGCCCGGCTTTTCTTGAATGCCACGAGTTACTTCAGCGACATCTTTCAAGCGAATCAGGTTACCTGTATCGCGACCATGAATGATCAGGTTTTCTAGTTCTTCAACCGTGCTTAAGGTGCCGTTTGGCTTGATCGTAAGGCTTTGACCATTCAGCATCACCTCGCCTGCCGATACCACACTGTTTTGCTGTGCTAGCAGTGACGTAACCGTCGACATATCTAGGTTCAATGCGGCTAAGCGTTCCAGTGACATCTCAACAAACAGTTGTTCTTGTTGGTCACCTGCAATGCTTACTTTACCGACACCGTCGACCAGTTCGATTTCACGCGTTAGGTAATCTGCGTACTGTTTGAGCTCAACGTAATCGTAACCATCACCGGTCAGCATGATCATCACACCAAACACATCACCAAAATCATCGATGATCTGAACGGAATTTACACCACTTGGCAGTGTTGGTTGTAGATCGTTGATCTTACGGCGCATTTCATCCCAGATCTGAGGCAGCTCGTCTGGACCGTAGTCCATCTTCATACTGACCATAATTTGGGACATACCGTTCGATGATGTCGAGGTAATCTTGTCGATATAAGGCAGCTGTCGTATCTCTTTTTCAAGTGGATACGTCAACTCCTCTTCAACTTCCATTGACGTTGCGCCAGGGTAAGTTGAAATAATCATGGCATCTTTAATGGTAAAAGCTGGGTCTTCTAAACGGGATAGATTACCAAAAGACGTCACACCGCCAATGGCCAAAATGACTAGAAACAGCCAGCTGATTACTTTGTTCTTTATTGAATATTCTGCGATGTTCATTCTGCTTTTCCTGACAATTGGATTCCGTCACGGAGTTTTCTTAAATTCGAATTTACGAGTAGCTCACCTTGCTCAACACCATGAGCGATGAGTGCGCCTTGGCCACTGATCTTGTCGACTTCTACTTCGCTTTTGAATACTTGTCCGTCTTCCATTTTCCACACATAGAACTGATTCGCTTCAGAGCCCGCTTCTAGCGTTGTCATTGGTAATTGGTAGCCTTGAACATCGCTCAGGCCCGCTTTCGCCATATCTACATTGACCGTAACGCTCGTGCCTGGCAGGATTTCACTTTCAGGCTGCTGCATCTGCATCCAAAATTCGTAGGTACGGGATTGTGGGTGCAGTTCACTGGTGTGTTCAAGATACGTCAGTGGATATTGGCCTGTGTGACCGCCAAAGGTCGCCTCAGGACGATAGCTATTTGAACGCATGTCTGGGCTAATTGACGCCAAGATCGAATCTGATACTTGAATTCGCACATACACCTTGTCGTTCTGGTACACACTCAGTAGTGTTTCTCCAGGCGTCGTATTTTCGAATCGTTGCTTATCGACAGTTGAGACTGTTCCTGAGAATGGCGCTAAAAGTTCTGTGTAACCTAGCTTGCGTTTTGCCGCCGCCAAATTCGCCGATGCGAGCTTATAGTTAGCCGTCAGTTGGTCGTGTTCTGATTGCGATAACATTTCGCTGCCAAACATCTCCGTTCCACGGGCCAACTGTTTGCTTGCCAGTTTGAATTGAGATTGAGCATCAGTCAGATCTTGTACGTACGTTGCGTTATCTAAGGTGGCTAATAACTGGCCTTTTTCGACGTTGTCGCCGGCTTCTACCAAGACTTGTTGGATTTCGCCTGCGAGCTTAAATGCCAAGGGGGTCAATTCAGCGGGCATTACCTGACCGTTAAAACTTCTGAATTGATCAGTCAGCGGCGCGCCAACTTCAAAGGTAGAAACTAACAGAGGGGGTTGTTCACGATGTACAGCTTCACTGTTACAGGCTTGAAGTAACATAGCCGACGCGACAACAATTGATAATTTGGAAAGGTTCATTAAATACCGCCCTCACGTAACCAAGCTTTTACTTGCTGTCCATCGGATAACACATCCACACCCGCTTCAACGATAAGGTCGCCAGACGACAATCCATCAATAACCTTGCCTTGCTCATCAAGAAGGACTTGTACTTTAGAAATCAGTTGAGAGTCAGGGTTATAACGCCATAGTTCACCATGGTCAGCTTCTTTGGTTAACCAAGCTGAATCAACAATGCCAATACCGTAGTCAGATTTATGCTTCTGAACTTCAACTTGCGCTGTCATCCCAGAAAGTAAATTGATGCCTTCCGGCTTTTCGATGGATACAACCGCTTGGTAGCTGTTGGTGTCTTCATCTGGTTGTGTAGAGATTTCTTTAAAGCGAGTCGGGATACGAATACCACGGTGGCTATCCATCACAACCCACATGTTTGAGCTCGTTAGGTCTTGAATAGAACGATCTTCAAGCTTTGATACTGGAATAGAAAACGTCACGTCCATCTCACTGTGATTCAAAATATTCAGTACAGGCTGCTTTTCTGCGATCAATTGATATTGTTTTCCAAACACCATCGATACCACGCCATCGAATGGAGCAACTAAGGTGGTGTAGCCAAGGTTTGTTTTTGCTTGGTCCAACTCAACGTCAGCGGCAGTAAAGGTGTTTACGGCTTGGTCGTAGTAATCGGTACTGACTAACTTTTTCGCGTACAACTCAGAAGCTTGTTTGTATTGGCTATTCGCAAGATCAAATTTGGCTTGTGCTGCATCAACCGCGATACGGTAATCCGTCGCGTCTAATACGGCTAACACCTGACCCTTCTTCACTTCTTGTCCCATACGAACATCGAAGGTTTCTATATCTCCACCCACTTGGAAAGAAAGCGCAGCACGGTCAGTTGCATCCACTTTTGCAATGAAGCTATCAAGCTCGATATCCGTCTGCAAAGGAATCTCAAACAGCTTTACAGGCTTAACAACTTGAACCGTTTCTTCTGACTGAACCTTATTACATCCGGTCAAAGAGCCTGCGAGCAATAGTGCTGCAATCACAGCTCCCATGCGCTTGCTCGATATGGCATTGATCGACAAATTGAACTGCATGATGTCTCTCCATTTAATTATTATGATTTATTACACAGGTGGGCAGTATATTCAAAATTCCGTAATCCACAAGATTTACTTTCCACCTGTGCAGTATTTTTTATTTGAGTAAAAACAGTGTAGAATGTGGTAATCAGGTAAATGTGTGAAATGAAGATGACTGAAAAGAAACAAGGCAGAAGAAGCGCAAAAGACGCTGAAGAGACGAGATTTTTGATCATGGGTGTTGCTGCGGATATGTTCTGTGAGCATGGTTATGATAGCGTTTCGCTTCGTAACATCAGTGAGAAAGCAGGTGTATCGCATAGCCTTATTCGCCACCACTTTGGCAGCAAAGAAAAAATCTGGCATGCGATAAGCGATTGTTTACACGCCTATTTTCAGTCTTATATTGCTAAGATAGTGGAAGAGTTACCAAAAGGCGTCGCACCAAACATTACTATCTATTTATTTAGTATGCGCCTTTTTAGCAACATGATTCACTCACGAAAACCGATGCAACTTATCACTGACTCTGTTCGCCAAAAAGACAACTTGGTCGATTATTTTATCGACAATGTTGGCGATGTCGAAAAAGAAATCAACATGTTAGCTGAACAATATAACGATGCGAATCCAGAGAATTTGATCAACATTTATGAGATTAAGTGGCAAATGATCATGTATGCGCACGGAGCGGTATGCCTAACTCCCTTCATGGAGAGCACTTGGAATGAAGGCGATATGGTCACCTCGCCCGAAGATGCCCTACTTAAGCATTGGCAGCTTTTCAACACGCAGATGGTCAGCAAGTTTAGAATAGAAGACCAATGGGTGCTAAACCCAACTAGCCTAGAAGAGCTAATTTATGAAGTGCCCTGTGTATGGAAGTGCAATCAAGAACATCATTAATCCAGTGTTTTTATTTTCCTTGGTCGTAAGTTGATTTACTTAAAACAAAAATGCGCCGTTACAGAACCAACTGTAACGGCGCATTTTTATATCTATAGATCTTTAAACTGGAGCTTTGTCCAGCTTGTTAGCGACGTGCTTTACCGCGGTTTTGGTGAATCTTAAGCTTCGCTTTCATCTTACGTTTTTCTGATGAACGACTTTTACTGCGCCCACCGCGATCAGGGGCTACATCTTTTTCTAGGCTTGGTTCAAAGCCCTCTAACCACTCTTGAGGCAAGCGAGTATCAAGTAAGCGTTCAATGTCACCCAATAGGTACGCTTCATCCTGACTCATCAAAGAAATCGCTAAACCAGTATTACCTGCGCGGCCAGTACGTCCGATGCGGTGAACGTAATCTTCAGCTTTAAATGGCATGTCATAGTTCACAACTTGTTCTAGCTGCTGGATATCAATACCACGAGCTGCCACGTCGGTTGCGATCAACGCACGAACTCTGCCTGACTTGAAATCGTCTAGGGCTTTTTGACGCGCACCTTGGCTCTTATCGCCATTGATTGATGCCGCTTTAATGCCGTCTAACTTAAGCTCTTTAACGAGAGCATCAGTGCCCTGCTTAGTCTTTGTGAACACCAACACTTGTTGCCAGTTTTTTGAACCAATCAAATACGCTAATAGCTCACTTTTACGCGACTTATCTACCGGGTAAACCATCTGTGTTACGGTTTCAGCGGTGCTGTTTTTTGGCGTAACTTGGATTTCACTTGGCTTCTGCATCATACGGTGTGCAATCGCTTTGATTTTGTTATCAAACGTTGCAGAGAAGAACAGAGTTTGACGCACTTCGTTCATGCGAGAAAGAATACGCTTGATGTCAGGCATGAAGCCCATATCTAACATACGGTCAGCTTCATCCAGTACCAGTACTTCCGTTTGGCTCAACATGATGTTTCTAGTGAACATGTGATCAATAAGACGACCAGGCGTCGCGACAAGAATATCTGCGCCACCGCGTAAGTTATCAGTTTGCACCTTCATGCTAACGCCGCCGTAAGCCACCACGACTTTAATGTCGGTGCCCTTTGCGTAGCTAGTTAAGTTATCGAAAACCTGTTGTGCCAATTCACGAGTTGGCACTAATACAAGCGCACGAACGAGCTTAGGGTTCGGAATAACGTTGTCTTTTGTCTCGATTAATCTTTGAATAATCGGTAAACCAAACGCAGCCGTTTTACCTGTACCCGTTTGAGCACCAGCCAGTACATCTTTGCCTTCTAATACCAATGGAATTGCTTGTTCTTGAACACTGGTAGGAGCCGTAAAATTAAGCTCAGACAACGTGGCAAGAAGATGCTCAGATAATCCTAGTTGGTTAAAAGATTTTGTAGATTCAGACATAGTATGATGCTCAAAGATTAAATAGGCGCGGATTGTAGCAAACCTGCATTACGCTGTTTACCTTTCCTTTTGATTTTTCTTCATTTGAAGCGCATTAAACTGCTTCGCTTCTTCTAAAACGTTGGGATAAAGCTCATTAAAGTGACACTGCAACGTATCGTAGTGACGTTCGAGGTCATCGTAACATGCCTCGAGCATACCGAGCTTAGGCCTTCTCAACGCCATTCGCTGCAATACCACCTCTATAGACGACATGTCTTGATAGCTCTCTAACCATCGATGCTCAGCCATTTTCTGATGAACCATAACGAAATTTTCTGGCCAGTGTGGCTCTTGATGTTCAAAGATCTGCTCATGGCTATCTAAACAAAAACGTTCTAATGTCTGCTGTGAAAACTGAGCCCAATGATTGGCTAAGCAGTGATCCCAAAACACATCGAGTGCGATAGGCGCAAAGCGTCGTGTTTGGTCTGAGAAAAGTGATTTTGCAGAACGAGATACATCATGACGATCAGTATAGCTATCAACAAATCGATGAAGCCTAATACCGTCAGAAAGGGAATCAGAATAGTGTTTATTAGGGTCGCCTTTAACAAAATCACCTAACAGGTTACCTGCTAAGTTACTGTTACAGTGCTTGGCGATGTGAAGGTGTGCGAGAAAGTTCATTGAACCTCATTAAAGTATCGAGAACTAAGTAACATGGTAAACGTACTCGTTTATCTTCGCGAACTTTAATGAGGATAGTTTTGGTATGACGTGTGAGCGAATACGATTTGCTCAGTTTAGAATTGTTTGCTTTGAGAAGCTTTAGCTAAGAAAACTTTTAGCTTTAAAACGTTTCAGTTGAAACTGAATTAAAGATCTTAAAAGCTTAGTTCGAAGACTTGAAAAGCTCTTCTGCTAACTGTTTCACTGTCTGCTCATAGTCAGACAAATCAATGCCAATTTCCATAGCATCTAACAACTCTAGACTTTCGTCATTATAAGATTGGTCACTCATTGTGCCCCCTCTATTCCTTGATGTGGACATGATGTCCGATTAACTAGTGCACCATCTTGGACTTATATTATGTCACTTTGATGAACGCACTCTACTCTACCCATTTCATATTCATAGCTTAAAGCTACTCGCGATCATTAACGCTTTTTTGCGTTAAAGGGTATACGCGAACGACATATGTACTGCCACCTTACACCAAGTACAACAAATTACTCGTAAATTTTGAAACCGATCATGGTCAAACGTTTGCTTTGCTCATTTGAATGCTGACACGCCCCTTTGTGTAAATATTAATTTACAGTGGATGTTTTTAATTACAATAAGAATTGCATTTGGAATTAAACTCAATCAGAATACTTCAAAATCGAGATATTCTTTGGGTTTATGCGCTTAAGCTAGAAGAATTACAATGAAAACACACCCTAACGTAAAGAATTATATACAATGAATAAATCAAAGGTTTTTGGTAGTACTTTGATCATTGCAGGCACAACCATTGGTGCTGGCATGCTCGCTCTTCCACTTGCTTCTGCAGGTATTGGCTTTTCAACTTCACTTTTCTTGATGCTGGGTTTATGGGCGTTAATGGCTTTTACTGCGCTATTAATGGTAGAGCTTCACCAATTCGCAGAATCTGACGCTACCCTACACACGTTAGCTCATACCATTTTGGGGACAAAAGGAAAGTGGATTGCGAGCTTCGCGGTGATGTTTCTTTTCTACGCTCTGTGTGCGGCATACATAGCTGGCGGCGGTGCGCAATTTAACCAACGAATTTCGGATATCGCGGGTATCGAACTTAATGCTCAAATCACCACGCTTCTATTTACCCTATTAGTTGCCGGCGTTGTTACGATTGGTACACACAGTGTTGATAAAGTTAACCGCGTTTTGTTTGGCTTAAAGCTTATCGCGATGGTTTTGGTACTCAGCTTCCTAGCGCCAAACATTACCTCTCAATACTTAATGAGCATGCCTTTACAGCAAGGCCTTATTGTTGCGGCTATTCCGGTTGTGTTTACCTCTTTTGGTTTCCACGGCAGCATCCCATCAATTGTTCGATACCTAGATGGTGACGTTCGTTCTTTACGTAAGGTAATGATTATTGGCTCGGCACTGCCTCTGGTTATCTACGTTTTCTGGCAAAGTGTTACTTTGGGCGTGATTAGCCAAGAGCAGTTGTTGTCTGACACAAGCTTGGGCGCGCTATTAGTCTCGCTATCGCAAACGGTTCATCAATCCAACCTAAGCGTGATCGTCGGTGTGTTTGCAGACCTTGCACTGCTGACATCTTTTATTGGTGTGAGCTTGGGCTTATTTGAATTCATGGGCGACTCACTGAGCAAGAAACTAGGTAACGCAAAACGTGTTAAGACAGCTGCTATCACCTTCTTACCGCCACTGGGGTTTGCCTTATTTTACCCACAAGGCTTCATCATGGCTTTAGGCTACGCAGCCATTGCACTTTCAGTGCTCGCGATTCTGTTACCAACAGTGATGGTCTACAAGGTTCGTTACACTGATTTCTCTGTCAAACCACAATCTTCAGAAGCCAGTTACCAAGTGTTAGGCGGTAGCAAAGCGTTGTTTTTAGCAGGTAGCGTTGGCGTATTTATCATTGCGATTCAAGTTCTTATTTCAGTAGGGTTACTGCCTTCTTTAGGCTAATAAACCTATACAGAACTAATTTACTTGATTCAGATCTCATAAATGACATATCACTATCATTAATTTTCACAATTAGTCGATTTAAGTCACATTTTTATTGAGGTCGGTTATTTAGAGTCCACGGTAAAGGATTTACCGTGGAGTTTTTATGAAAGAAGTACAATTTCGAACGATAGACAAACTGTTTATTAAGATGTCGATCAACGACAAGTTTTGGGTCATTTTCTTAATCTTTTTTGCCGCTCTGGCAAGCCTAGCTGGACTGAACTACGTCAACAAAATGGAACACATTGACGTAACTGCAAAACAGCAGGTCGAGTATCAACTGCAAGGCATTTTATCAGCATCAGATTCCCCGGCATCTGTTCGCTCTGTTAGCCAGCAAACTCGCGCTCAACAAACCACTATTTCAAATAATGGTTCTGTGACTGCCACAGCACTCGCACAAGATGGCAACTACTACTCACTTACCGTTTCAACTAACGATATACAGAATCAAAAGCAGCAAGCACTGTACACTTTATTACTGAGCTTCTTGTGGTGTGTGCCTTTTGGTCTTTTCTGTTACTGGGTAGCGACTTTCCTAGGCGGCGCACTTTGGGTTCTTTATTCAACGACTCAAAAGATTGGTGATGGTGACTTAACATCACGCCTTGGCTTCCACCCTGGCCGTGATGAGTTCGGCACGATTGGTTGTGCGCTTGACCGTTCAATGGACACGCTTAGTGAGTTAGTCAACAACGTAAACCACAGTGCAGCAACGCTAAGCGAAACATCGGCTTCTTTCGAAACTGAGATGAAGCGCAGCGAAACACAAATCATGAGCCAAAATGCCTCTCTAGACTCTGTAGCGACAGCAATGGATCAGATGACAGCTTCGGCAAATGAAGTCTCTAACATCTCTGCACGCTCAACTGAACAAACAGAACAAGACGCGCAGCAAATCAACGATAGCCATGCGAAGGTTCAACAGGCAATCTCGGAAATCACCACCCTTTCTTCTTTGATTGAGCAAACCTCATCTTCTGTTACTAGCTTGAATGTGAATACGAGCCAAATTAACGAGGTCATCACGACGATCAATGCTATTTCAGAGCAAACTAACTTACTTGCTTTAAATGCCGCGATTGAAGCCGCTCGTGCGGGCGAGCAAGGCCGAGGTTTCGCTGTTGTTGCTGATGAAGTAAGAACACTGGCAAGCCGCACTCAGTCGGCTACTGTAGAAATCCAAGCGATGATTGAACGCTTACAGCAAGAGAGCCAAAATATCGCGAAGATCACCGAACAGACGGTTGACCAAGCGCAAACCAGTAGCCAGTTGATTTCAAACATTGGTCACGACGTAAACTCGATTGCAGATTCAGCTCAAGCACTAATGGACATGAGTATCCAAATCGCAACATCAGCCGATGAGCAAAGTAACGTTGCCAATACGATTGCAGCAGAGCTTAACGATATTCGAAGCCAATCCGATGTGATTAAAGACGTGGCTCAGAATTCTTCAAATGGCGTATCTAGGCTAACAGAAGCGTCGGTTTCTCTATCTCAGACATTGGCACGCTACCGAACTTAAGGATCAACTGGTGAACTAGCGGCGTGAATTGAAAACAAACTAATGAGGACTCGTAATGGGTCCTTTCTTTTTGGCTTTTGTTTAATAACATTACAAAAACCATGGTCAATAACGATGACATTATCAATTACCATGAAGCAAGTCGCAAAGGAGAGATTAAGAAGTGTCAGAACTGTCTAATATTCGAGCTTAGGAGTAATCTAATTGAACGGGTCTTTTTTCGCTTACCCCCTTGCTGCAGGTGACACATAATGAATAAAACAGAAACACCAAACACCGACGACATTACATGCCCTTTATGCCAACACGACGAGTATCTGCTTTCAGAAAGTGGAGAAAAGTTTACTTGTGCATCTTGCGGTTTCCACACCAAACAATTTAGTAAGGTAGTCAGCCTTCAACTAAGCTCTACCCCACCAAAGCTGCAGAATTCGATATACCACCATTTGAGCAGTGCTTGCCATTAATCCAAACTGAAATTTCTTCTAAACTGTAGATATCCTGAGCCGCGAGTTCTGCTGAGTCGGCTTCGGGATCTACGATTGCTTCATCAATACTCGGGCGTAATCGAAACGATTGGATACCCGCGCGAACACCAGCCTCAATCCCTTTCAACGTATCATCCACGTAGATGCACTCATTTGGCAGAAAGCCCATGTTCATGGCCGTGTACATGATTAGATCAGGCTCTGGCTTCCAGCTGTTAGCATCAAAAGCTGAGAACACTTTGCCTTTGAAGTCGTCTAGCATGCCTGTCATCGCCAATGAAGATTCAACCCTAGATTTCGGTGCATTGGAAGCAATACAAAACTCGATGTCTTGTTGTTTGAGGAATTCAATAAGTTCGATAGCGCCATCCATCGGTTTTAAATGACGCTGGAACAGTGCTTGTAATTCATTGCGATATAACGGCTCAAGTGTATCAATCGAGATAGATAACCCAAGACGTTCTTGTGTATCCATTAAGATGTCGGCTAGCTTCCCGCCTTGAAAGTGCGCATAGCAGTCGTTGACGTTTAGCTCCGCTCCAAAGCCAGTGAAAACGTTCACCAAAGCTTGGCAGCACAGCTTTTCACTATCGATAAGTGTTCCGTCACAATCGAAAATCACACATTTAGTCTGTTCTAACCGCATAGGTATCTCACTCAGATTGAATCCAAGTTTTATCCTATAGTGTTCTTTCAATGCGCGAGATGATTGAGGTAACAGTTTGCAGATACAGGCTTATTTCTCTTCGCGAAATATGGAGTTGATCACTTTATCGCTCAGCATAAGCAACAGTTTTCATCAAATGACCCCAGATTCTACGAAATCAAAGACTGCGAGGTTTACATAAGTGACTCAATTTCAGGGGAAATATAAATCACTACTTCCTAGCCGGATCGTGGTGAATAGATAAAGAAGCCAAGACGTATAGGCCACTCAGATAAAGCAACGGTTAGCTAACAACCGACTCTTCTAAGACCTTAGCTTCAAGCGAAGGTGAAGACGCATATTCTACAGTTCCAGTATCGGGGTACGAATCTCGGATAGCGACAAACTCGGATAAGTGTTTCAGTAGCAATTTAGTTAGCTGAGGATCAAACTGGTAGCCACACTCTCGCTCAAACAAATCGACCACCATATCTAACGGCCACGGTTCTTTGTAGCAACGTGCACTAAGCAGCGCATCAAACACATCGGCTACGGCAGTGATACGAGCAAACAGGTGTATTTCATCACCCACTTTTCCATTCGGGTATCCAGCACCATCCCAACGCTCGTGATGTTCGTTAGCAATGATTGCCGCGAGGTTGGTAATATCACCCGCTCCGCTCTTTAGTAAGTTATAGCCAGCCGTAGTATGAAGCTTCATCACCTCCCACTCTTGGTCGGTTAATTTCCCAGGTTTATCCAAGATTGATTCAGGGACTGAAATCTTACCCACATCGTGCATTGGGCTGATGATCTCAATCATCTCGACCTCGCGATGGCTCAAGCCACGATACTTAGCAAGCAGTGCAGACAACTTGGCTACACGCTTAACGTGATTACCAGTTTCGCCAGAGCGGGTTTCAATTGCCTCTCCGAGAACATGAATCATATCCTTTTGGATATTCAAGGTCTGTTTCTGAAGCTTTAAGATTCGTTTGTTCTTATTCGCCAACTCTTTCTTTTGGCGCAGAGTGACAAATTGCATCAAGATGATCAGGCTCAAACCCGCAATCACCATCGACAGCCCCAATAACAACTGGAAGTTTTTGCGAATAAAGGATGAAGGCTCGTTAATGAAAACCGCTTCGTCAGGTAACGCGTTTCCACTAATCCCGTATCTCTTCATTGCAGGGTAATTGAATACAAAACGTTTGTTGTCTCCGGGAGTTAACGGTGTAGTAAAACCAAGTGGAAGGTATTTATCCAACGCATCGACGGCCTGTTCACCCATGCTTTGTGAGTGATTAACGTAACCACCGAGTACATCACCCGAAATATAGAACTGCCATAAAGCAAACACCGGAGCAGCACTCGATTTTGACAACGTATCCGCAATCTCTTGGTAAGTGTGATAAACCCCTTGCTTTAACTCGGTGTTGTAATGACTGAGCAATACCGCATCGTCCGCAGAGATCCCTTCCAAAAATTGGCTCGTATGCTCCAGCGACAAGTCGCGAATTTCTACGAGATTGATATTTGAAAATTCAGCCATCATTTTGTTCATTTCTTTATGAATCAATTCAGACGTGACACTGTAATCATTTACAAAATAGAGATTCTTTAGATTAGGTCTTAATTTGGAGATCAGCTTAATATTAACGTCTATCTGATCGTTCTCGTAAAGCACAGTTGCTCTGTCAGACACCGCGTACATGTCGGTGCTGAAATCATTGATGCCGGCTGCAACGACAGGTGTGGAGCGATCAATCAAATTAGGCAGAGATTCAAGAAAATTGGCTGCGTTATCGTCCGTCGCAATTACGCCATCAAATTTATAACCTGCATACTTCGCACGTAAGTAGTTCGCGAGAGAGTCGTAATACTCTGGGCTGTGGACACGCTTTGAATCCAAATACTCTATTGAGAGTTTAACTTCGGTTTGAGACTGGCTGAACGCACTGTCTATCCCTTTTTGGAAGTCAGCAGTCCATTGATAAGAAGGTTCGTATGAGTGTAAAACTAGGATGCGTTTAATATCCCAGTCGTTAGCAAAACTGAGTGAAGAATAAGCGCTAACACATAATACAGCGATTGATATCAATAGCTTGTACATACAATACCCTTTAAATAAGACGGGGTATTGTACTTAGATTAACGCTTTGTCAAAGAATCTTTAGTTCTCGATCCATACTTTATCGCAAGAAGCATGATCTTGTGCCCAAAAATCGTGTAACTGCTTAGCAAAGTTGTTGATACTTTGACCATTTTCAGCAACGACATCCGAGATCAATAGGGAACCATCCGCTTCTGTGACGATAGCGCTCGCCACAACTTCACCGTTTTGAGTACCAATATATAATACATGATCGTCAGAAAGCATAATTTGGCTCAAGAACTCAAGCATGTGTGCCCTTTCGATTTCATCTTGGTAAACGCTTGCTTGGTTGAGTGAAAATAGCACGGTCAATTTATGGAAATCGACTTTATGCAGTTCATCAATTTGGGAAGGAGTTTGATCTTGTGCTAGGAGTTGGTATGTCTTGGATGGAAGTTTGCTTTGATAAAGTTCACGGCCGAGGAGGCTCTCTTTTGCGGGGTAAGCAATATCGAGCTGACTAAATAGCCATTGGTTTTTCTTGTGTGCAATTTCAGGTATTTCGTTATTCATTCTTTTAGTACCTACGGTTAGTATCCCCAAATATCGCAGTTATTTGGAAGACATACGGTCGGCTGAGGTGCCGAGCTACAAGCAGAGAGCATACAGAGCATGACCAAGGCCAACAAGTACTTTAAATGCTTCATATTTTTCATTATCCAACAACATCCTTTAAGAACTTAACGAAAAGCTCTACACTCGTATCCAAGCTTTCAATATCCTTATAGTAAACAGAACTATATAAATAAAAAGGACTTCTTATGAAAAAAGCCTTAATAGCAGCAGGTATCGTGACAATGTTAGCTGGCTGTTCGGACAACGAGGTTGGCGACGTCTCACTGGGTTTCTTCACAATGAAGGATATCAAGATGTCTTCATTAGATGACGATAAGATCGCGGGTGTTACCTGTCATATCGCATCAATCGAAGCAAACCTTAGCCTTTCTGATCCAAGTGATAGCTCTATATCTTGTCGTCAAACAGGTGAAATTACACCAGAAATGATTGCTCAAATAGACAAGAGTAAGTCTGGCGAAGTGGTATTCAAGCAATCGAAAAGTATCTTCTTTAAAACAATGAAGGTTCGTCGTATCTACGATGCAGAGAATCAGTCGCTGCTTTACTTGTCTTACACCACCAAAGAAACAGAAGGTAGCTTCAAACACAGCCTTTCAACTGTTCCACTATGGGGTACAGAGGCTTACGTTGATCCAGCGACGTTAGTACAGCCAACCGAGTAGTTTCAAACATATAGTTAGTTGAATCACCTGTACAGACATTGTACAGGTGATTCAAAATGTAATAAAAATGAAAGAAACAGAAACAAAATGTGATATCATGCGGCAAAATTTTTTCACTGTATTTTTCATATGAAGTTTCCTGGACAGCGTAAATCTAAGCACTACTTTCCAACTCACGCACGTGATCCGTTGGTCAACCAAATTCAACAAACGCCTAAGCTTCACCGCGCAACGATTGTGGGTGTTGGCCAAACGATTGTTGATATCGAAGCCCGTGTTGACAACGAGTTCCTAGAAAAATACGAGCTGAGTAAAGGTCACTCACTGGTATTGGAAGAAAGTAAAGCAGATGCGCTGTATGAAGAGTTAGTTGAGCGCGGTTTGATCACGCATCAATATCCTGGCGATACTATCGGCAACACACTGCACAACTATTCCGTACTTGCGGACAGCAAATCTGTCCTGCTTGGCGTAATGTCTAAGAAGATTGAAGTTGGCTCATTTGGTTATCGTTACCTTTGCCGCACTTCTTCTCGTATGAATCTAAACCACCTTCAAACTGTTGATGGTCCAATTGGTCGTTGTTACACGCTGATTTCTGAAGATGGCGAACGTACGTTTGCAATCAACGAAGGCCACATGAACCAACTTCTTCCAGAAAGCATTCCTGAAAAAGTCTTCGAGAAAGCTTCTGCATTGGTTGTGTCGTCATACCTAATGCGTGGCAAACCTGAAGATCCGATGCCAAAAGCGGTACAAAAAGCGATTGAATACGCGAAAGCGCACAATGTGCCTGTTGTACTAACACTTGGTACTAAGTATGTGATCGAAGGCAACGCTGAATGGTGGCAAGAATACCTGAAAGAAAACGTAACCATCGTCGCGATGAACGAAGATGAAGGTGAAGCGCTAACGGGTGAAAAAGATCCTCTATTGGCTGCTAACAAGGCACTTGAGTGGGTTGACCTAGTTCTATGTACTGCAGGTCCTATTGGTCTATACATGGCAGGTTACACTGACGAACCAGCGAAACGCGAAACCACACTGCCATTGTTACCGGGTAACATCCCTGAGTTCAATAAATACGAATTCAGCCGTGCGATGCGTAAGCAAGACTGTAAAGACCCAGTAAAAGTGTACTCTCACATTGGCCCTTACCTAGGCGGCCCACTTGAGATTAAGAATACCAATGGCGCTGGCGATGGTGCACTTTCAGCACTACTTCACGACATGGCAGCAAACAGCTACCACCACGTGAATGTACCAAACTCAGAGAAACACGAGCACGCTTGTCTGACGTACTCTTCACTGTCTCAAATTTGTAAGTACGCAAACCGTGTAAGCTACGAAGTGTTGACTCAGCACTCTCCTCGCCTTTCTCGTGCACTGCCTGAACGCGAAGATAGCTTAGAAGAAACATACTGGGATCGTTAATCGGCCATATTAGGTAGTTACCTCTTAGAGGTTAACGCCAAGTGAGATTACCCATTCCTTGAAGGGCTGCTATATGCAGCCCTTTTTGTATTCAACGCCAATATAATTGCAACTGAAGGTAATCAGAACGAATATTTTGCTCGTTTAAGATTTGATCTCGCGCAATGACTCTTTAGATCTGTTATCTTCCAGCACATAATTCGTGTGGTTTGCCTTTACTTGGCAAATTTATACAGTACTATCGCCACGCAAACGTTTACGTACCGCCTTTCGGTTCTGATATAAGGATCAAATATGCTGTCTGATATTGATATTTGTCGCTCTACTCCCCTTAAAAACATCAGTGAGGTTGCCAAGCAAGCTGGCCTGCACCACAACGAACATCAGCCATTAGGGCAATTCAAATCTAAAGTGTCTCTCACGTCACTTGAACGCCTCGCCAACCAACAAGATGGTAAATTAGTCGTAGTCACGGCGATCACACCGACACCTCTTGGTGAAGGCAAAACCGTCACTACTATCGGATTAGCACAAGGCCTCGCAGAGATTAACCAATCTGCAATGGCCTGCATTCGCCAGCCTTCAATGGGTCCGGTATTTGGTGTAAAAGGTGGCGCTGCGGGTGGTGGTTACTCTCAAGTTGCCCCTATGGAACAATTAAACCTGCACCTGACGGGCGATATTCATGCTGTTACGGCCGCTCACAACCTCGCCTCTGCCGCCATTGACGCACGTTTGTATCATGAACAACGGGAAGGCTTAGAGGCGTTTGAAGCGCGTTCTGGCTTAAAAGCCTTGGATATTGACCCAAGCAGAATCGTTTGGCGACGTGTACTTGACCACAATGATCGCGCACTACGCATGATCACGGTTGGCAAGAACGAAGCAGACAAAACAATTAACGGCTTTGAGCGAGAAGATGGATTTGATATCTCAGCTGCTTCAGAGCTAATGGCCATTCTTGCTCTAGCCAATAACCTTCAAGATTTGAGAAAGCGTATCGGACGAGTGGTACTTGCTTACAACAAACAAGGCTTGCCGCTAATCGCAGATGACTTCAACGTTGCAGGCGCAATGACCGTAACCATGAAGGATTCTATTGAACCAACATTGATGCAAACCCTTGAAGGCGTCCCTACCCTAATTCACGCCGGGCCTTTCGCGAACATCGCACATGGTAACTCTTCAATTATTGCCGATAAGATAGCGTTAAAACTGAGTGACTTTGTTGTGACCGAAGGTGGTTTTGGCTCAGACATGGGTTTTGAGAAAGCATGCAACATAAAAGCGAAAGCGTCGAACAAAAAGCCCGATTGCGCTGTGGTTGTTGCAACATTACGTGGATTAAAGGCCAACTCTGGTTTATACGATTTGAGACCGGGCACTCCATTACCAGATTCAATTTTTAATGATTACCAAGACGCGCTAATTGCAGGCTTTGACAACCTAAAATGGCACATCAACAACGTTAAGCAATACCAAGTGCCTACAGTTGTTGCGATTAACCGATTCCCACAAGACTCAGCGCAAGAGCTCGATGCTTTGAAGCAGATGATCACCGACTTCGATCCAAGCGTTAGCGTTGAAGTAAGCGAAGCATTTGGTCAAGGTGGCGAAGGGGCAACTCAACTGGCTCACGCTGTAGTAAAAGCTTGCCAAAAACAGAGTGAATTTAAGCCTTTGTATCACTCAGAGCAAAGCCTAGAAGAAAAGCTGATGGCAGTTGCTGAAGTTGGCTATGGCGCGGCAAGTATTTCGCTATCTCCACTGGCTAAAAAACAACTGGCCGAATTCAAACTGCATGGCTATAACGACCTATCGGTTTGTTTAGCAAAAACACCATTATCGATCTCGACAGAAGCACACATTAAAGGTGCACCAACCCAATTTGACGTGCCTGTTAGAGAACTAAAATTGTGTGCTGGTGCTGGCTTTATTTACGCGTTGTGCGGCAATCTGATGACCATGCCAGGCTTGCCTGACAAACCGGCATTCATGTCGTTAGATATTGATAGTAATGGAAATATCGTTGGCCTAAGCTAGCTGCCCTTAGTTAGATAATCGGCAATTAATCGCGATTAATTTAGCTTAGGTTTCGGAGCAGTGTTCTATATTGAGTAATCATTTACTAACGAAGTGATTGCTCAACAATCAAGCTTAAATGCAAAAAGTTGCACTTAAATCGTAGTTGTATGCGAATCTTGTCTTAACTTCTCGGTCAAGATCACATTAAAAACCTTATAAAATATATAGTATTGCGCTGATTCTTTGAGGACAGCGATGAATACAAGTATAAAAAAACTAGTCAGCCAATTTCTATGTACCATCTTTGCCCTAGGACTAGTCCCTGCCCTCTACATCAATTCTGAATTTGACAGGGTTGAAGCTCAGCACACGCTAAATATCCAACAGTCCAGCCAGAACCAGATCGAATACAGCTTTCATGAACTCGCTGTTATTGTTGAGCAAATCTCTAACTCTGTTCCTTCAATCGCCGACTCTCAAACACTACTCCGAGCGATTCGAGAACCTTCTATTGTCCATAAAGAAACCCTGCAAGATCTTTGGGTGATGTTAGCTCGTGGCCAAAAATACTATTCCCAGCTTCGTTATCTCGATCTAGCCGGCAACGAAGTGTTCCGCGTTAATTATAAAGACAATCAAGCAATCGTGGTTCCAGATAGTGAACTGCAGAACAAGTCTTCGCGTGATTACTATGAGGTACTACAGCAATTAAAGATTGGTGAGATTAGCTCTCGCGGTATTGATCTTGAAGTCGAAAACGGAGAGATCGTTCGCCCTTTGATTCCAGCGCTACGCATTATGACGCCAGTCGCTGAAAACAACCGCATTATTGGTTACTTCATCGCAAACCTGAACATGCTTGAGATTTATAAGCGCCTTCACTATCAAATTGGTGCATCTTCTGCTGTTCCTATTATTCTCAACAAAACCGGACACATAATCATGGGGCCGGATCCTACGGAATCTTTCGGACATGTAATTGAATCACGTTCAGAGCAGACTTACGCAAAGTTATACCCTGAGCTTTGGACTGCGATTCAAGACAAGACATCTTCGAGCTATTTCGATGGTGAGAACTGGTATTTTCATTCCGACATCAGCCCTAAAATCAAACAGTTTGAAAGCCCTATTTACATGGTTCTTCACATTGAAAATCAGCAGTTCAGCAGTCAATACCGACAAGAAAAACAAGCGATCGTCGTTCAGATCATCACCTTGTCTTTCTTGATTTCGATGATCTCCGCTGGCTTCGTATTGTGGAACAGCAACCACAAGAAGAACAGTATCGAGAGCCAACTTGCTAAGGCCGCAATGAATGGCATGTCTGCCTTGGTGATTACCGACAGAAACAACCGAATCATCAAAGTAAACCAAGAGTTCACCCGTGTGAGTGGCTACGAGTTAGAAGACGTAAAAGGCCGCCAACCGTCCATGTTTGCCTCTGGTCGCTACAACGAAGAGTTCTACATCAAGATGTGGAGCATCATCAAAGAGAAAGGCATGTGGGAAGGCGAAGTGGTTAATCGTCGTAAAGACGGGTCTTTGATCACGGAAATATTGCGAATCCAAACCATTAAAGACTCGAAAGACGTGATTCAGTTTTATGTCGCTTCATTTGTGGATATAAGTAAACACAAAGAGCTAGAAAACAAACTGAGAAACCTGAGTGAAAAAGATGCCTTAGCTGGGTGTTGGAACCGCCGTAAATTCGATCTTGAGCTGCGAGATGAGTGCTCTCGTGTTAATCGTTACCCTACTCGCGAACAGTCTTGTTTAGCGATTTTGGACATAGACCACTTCAAACGCATCAACGACAGATTTGGTCACGATTATGGAGATCGCGTCATTCAAACCGTTGCTCAAGTATTACAACGAGAGTGCCGAGAAACTGATTTTGTGGCTCGTATTGGTGGCGAAGAGTTTGGCGTTATTCTGCCTCATACCACAACAGAAGAAGCTGAGTATGTACTTAACAGATTGAGAATCGCAGTCAGTATTGAGCTCGATAACGTGGTGACGGTCAGTGGTGGAATTACCAACCTGACCAACGACCCTGCTCTTAACTACAAGTGCGCCGATTTAGCACTTTATGAAGCCAAAGCAGCAGGTCGAAACAGTGTGTGCCTGTTCCTAGACAGCGAAATGAGCGAAATCGCCTAACAGAAAATCAGTATTGTTCCGCTAGGCTATTAGTTTGGCGGTTTAACAACCCAATCCTTGCAATCAGCTTGGTGCAGGATAGAACTCTAGTTTGTTCCCCTCTACCACTAGAATACAATCCATGTTCGCAGCATGAGCAGCCTGCTTACCTAGGTTCGTATCTTCAAACACAACACACTGCTTTGGCTGCAAACCCATACCAAAACACGCATCTAAGAAAGTATCCGGATTTGGTTTGTGATTCTTAACGTCTGTTGCTGTCACGAGAATATCGAGCTTACTCAAGATCTCTGTCTTATCCAGTAACTGTTCGGCACTTTTACGTTGACTGCCCGTTCCGACTGCAATCTTCTTGTTACCCAGATGCTCTAACAACAGAGAGTGAGTACAAGGGATAACGTCTCCTTTGTCTTCGATAGCCGCAAACGACGCCATTTTAAACGTAGAAACCGCTTGTGGGTCGAGCGATAAACCGTATTTGCTGTTCACCTCACCGGCTATCTTATAACTCGGCATGCCACCTAAGCTATGCAGCCAAGACGCTTCAAAATGAAAGCCAAACTCTTCAGCCGTTCGCTCCCACGCCTTTACATGTGCAGGCATTGTATCGATCAACGTACCGTCCATATCAAAGATTAATCCTTCATATGCCGTTAAATCTATTTTCATCACTACTACCACTCTTAAATAAAGTTACTGATACCATAACCAATATTCAGTATCATGGCGCCATATTACCGTTCAAAATGGATGTTTATGTTACAAATATCTAACTCTGTTTCGATTCAAGACTGGGAACTCCAGTTAACAGCGATCAGAGCACAAGGAGCCGGCGGTCAGAACGTCAATAAAGTATCGAGCGCGATACATTTACGTTTTGATATCAAGCACTCTACCCTACCTGACTTCTATAAAGAAAAGCTCCTCGCACACAAAGATAGCCGCATCACCAAAGACGGTGTGATTATCATTAAAGCGCAACAGTATAGAACTCAGGAACAAAACCGAGATGATGCTTTAGTGCGCTTGAAAGAATTGATCTTGGAAGCGACAAAGGTTCAAAAAGTAAGACGAGCAACTAAGCCGACGCGTGGCTCTCAGAAAAGACGTTTAGAAAGCAAAAAACAAAGAAGCACCACCAAACAGCTGCGTGGAAGAGTGAGCTGATGGCTTCATGCCCTCAGAGAACACATTACCCTAGAAGTATCTGTCAATTTGACTAACGAATCGATCTATTACGCTGTTTATTTGAAAGAAAGACTACTGCTTCTTTTTGACCGACAAAATCAGCTTGATCAACAACAGGCGCTCTTCGCTGGTCAGCAGACGACTGACCGCAGCTACATCTTCCGCTGTTACTTGTGATGCGCCAACAATATCAAGCACCACATCCAAATCCGTCACTTTTAAGGTTCTAGTGATTGAACGATACTGAGACATCTTGATGTCCGCCTCTCCGCGTTCAATCCTTTGATAGGTTTTTAAGCTCATTCCTGCACTCGAGGCTAACTTTTCTTGAGACAAGTTGGCTTGTTTCCTACGCTCAATCAGCGCCAATATTATGGGTTCTTGTGACATAAGCTCATCCTCAAAAGACAGTTATGTCCTAAATTCAGCAAGAAGCAGACCATATTGACTTGTGATGGTTTACATAAGCCATCAAAGGCATATTATTCGCTTGATAAAACCGTTACGTTTCATAAACCTTCACACTGATATCAGTTGTGAACGTACAGGCTAGGTAACTTGAGTATTCAAGTGTTGGGAAATAATAAAAATTGCATATTGCGAATAAGAAAGACGTCAAATTGGAAATTGCGAATCGCTATACATTGGCATTTCCTTGCATTAGTCACGCATTAGAATCAGACAATCCCCGCCCAGAAATTATTGCAATACAACATAAGCTACTCACGTACAAAGAGGTGTTGCTGCACGGGAACATGTTGGAAGGTAAGGAATTAAAGCAAGCTTTTTCTGCATTGAATGAAAATGAAAAAGGTGTGGCTCAAGGCGGTATTCAAAGCATCAACGACGCAGTAAAAGAGATGGATGTGATTGTCGAAAGGTACAGTAGAAAAGCGTCTACTGAATTCTGTGCCTAATCTACTAATATCAACAATTAGCACCAACCACTGAACGGCTTAAACAAACAAAAAAAATGGCCAGTCATAGTTGAATGACTGGCCGTTTGTTTAGCTAACATGAAGACGTGGGTATCTAACGAGACATCGTTCTTCTAAACCTACCGAGTAACATCAACGCGCCTAGCACGCCAAACGACAAACTGCCTCCACTGCCGCCTGAACCAGATGAAGTCCGTGCATTCACATAAGCCGTTCGCTTAGCTTCTGTTGCTGAAATTTGAACGGTTTCAGAACTATCTATCACACCACCAGTTACATCTGTAATCCAATCTCTGTAGTCATAGATTTCAGTGAATACCGAAGTTACTCTTGAGCTGCCACCACACGTTTCAGGACCAAAGCTGGTAATCCCTACTTGTCTGTAAACCGAACCATCCTTCCAGTAGACAGGACCTCCAGAGTCACCTTGACAAGTGCCACCGTACAAGCCAGAAGTAGCCACATCTCCAACGAAACAAATTTGATTCTCTGTTAACTCATTGCCAGCAGCAAATACCGTTTTACAAGTCGCATTGTCTACATAATTGAGGTTTGCTTTTTGTAGCAAAGTGGTTCCGTCGAAACCAGTGCGTGTATCACCATGGCCCACAGCGGTAAACGCCTCAGAAGAACTGCGATAACCATCCGAACTAGGACGCTTTACAACATCATTGATTGAGTCGATATTCAGTGCGCTTTCTAACTTAAGTATTGCAACGTCATTGCGTAATAGGTCGCTCAACGCATTTGAATAATCGCTGCGATAGTAAACCTCAGATACACGAGCTTTTTGGATGTTACCGTTGGGAAACTGAGAAGTATCTTCAATTTGAGGGACGACAACAGTAAACAACTGCCCTTCTTCATTACCGTATATACAATGCGCTGCGGTTAGAATATGCGTTGGATCTAAAATTGTTGCACCACAGTAAGGGCCTGTTGAGTAAACACCGTCATAATCAATACGATCAATGAACAAGCTTGCCATCGAAGGAAATTCCGTGACTGAAGCGTCGCTACCATTCACAATATAGGGTGTTACACCCACATCAGGAGTACTTTCGTCCGTGTTTTCCGTTGCCATAACACTTGATGTGTAAATTAATGGCGCTAAAAGCCCTAAAACGGCTTTACGAACCGGACTCATTGTATGGTTTACGTTCATAGTTAACTCCTTGTACCCCCTACTACTTATTTACAAAAATGATGAATCGTCACCATAACACGTCACAATCGTGATTATAGTAAGTATTTGTAACGATATCGCCACATATCTCATTTTATAAACGAATTTTAAGTAACCGTTGTTAGTGGGTAACGTTAAAAGCAATACGTTACCAAAGACATACGCTACCAAAATCAAAAAAGCCTACCGTTAGGCTTCCCAATAAAGAGAAGCAAACAATAGGCTTTCATTTAGCTTAGTGGTTTCTCTTAAAAGAGATTAGCCACGATAGTAACGCTGAGGTACGAATGGCATTTTTTCTACTGTCATTGGTAGCTTCTTGCCACGAACTTCAGCGAATACTTTAGTGCCAATAACCGCTAGGTCAGTACGAACGTAAGCCATAGAAACAGGCTTGCCCGCGTTAGGACCCGCAGTACCACTTGTTACAACGCCAATCTTGTTGTCTTCAGCATCGAACAGCTCAGCGCCTTCACGTACTGGTGCTTTAGTCTGACCAACAAGACCAACACGCTTGCGTTGAACGTCTTTAGTCGCGATTTGCTCAAGGATGATATCAGCACCTGGGAAACCGCCAGCGCGCTCACCGTCAGTACGACGAACCTTTTGAATACCCCACAGAAGGCTTGCTTCTACTGGAGTCGTTGTTGTATCTAAGTCATGACCGTATAGGCATAGGCCACACTCAAGACGAAGTGAGTCACGAGCACCAAGGCCAATCCACTCTACTTCTGCTTCTGATGTTAGTTTACGAGCAAGTGCTTCAGCGTGATCGTTCGGTACTGAGATTTCATAGCCATCTTCACCTGTGTAACCACTGCGGCTTACGATGCACTCTACGCCGTCGATATCGACTTTTTGAACATCCATGAACAACATGTCTGCAACGCTTGGTTGGAAACGAGCAAGAACTTCAGACGCTTTCGGACCTTGAAGTGCTAATAGAGCGCGGTCATCAATCACTTCCATTTTTACGTCTGCAGGAAGGTGAGCCGTTAGGTGGTCGATATCTTGTGTTTTACACGCCGCGTTCACAACAACAAATAGGTGATCGCCAAGGTTAGCAACCATAAGATCATCCATGATGCCGCCCTGTTCATTAGTAAAGAAGGCGTAGCGCTGCTTACCAGAAGGCAGGTCGATAATATCTACTGGAACCAGAGATTCTAAAACAGCGGCTGCATTTTCACCGTGTAGACGCAGTTGCCCCATGTGAGAAACATCAAAAAGACCAGCAGCGTCACGAGTGTGTAAGTGCTCTTTCTTTACACCTAGTGGATACTGAACTGGCATGTCGTAGCCAGCAAAAGGAACCATTTTTGCGCCGACTTCAACGTGAAGTGCATGCAGAGGTGTTTTTAGTAGGTCTTGATTAGCGTGTTCTTGAGTCATTTTATTCTCCATGAAGCGTTGCAGGCTTTCCAAATCGAATCTGCCGCTTATATCTCTATTTAGAGTCGCCTCTAACGATATGGGTTAACGTTAGAAACAGTAGATAGTAAAAAGTGATGTCTTCTATATAGGCTTTTATTACTAGCGATATAAATAGAGGCTTCTGTATAAAAGCTATACGACTCACTTTCTAAGAATTCACTTCAGTAAACTTCAATCAACATGAGTAAACCGTGTTCACTATAGTAAACAAGCCTGAGTCAGTTTTACACCCTTAACAAGATTAAAACAGCTCAAAATGTGATATTTAACAATTTAAAAACAACTTTCAGTCGCATACAAAAACGCGATATTGATGCTTTTCACACCAACATCGCGTCTTTTGGCAAACGTTAGAAACAAAAGCAAACGTTTGCATTCACTATAAGAAATTCTAACTTTGTTAACTTATTTTGCAGTCACCCACAAAATCAGTGCATCTTCTGTACTAGTAGAAATCAACATATGCCCCATGTTGGCGTCGTAATACATGCTGTCACCTTCGCTCATGGGTACCGGCTCATAGAATTCTGAGTAGAACATCACATCACCAGAGATCACCATCAAGAACTCCTCACCATCGTGGCGAACCCAATCGTTATACTCTTCAAAGGTGCGTGCTCTCACTCGGCTCTTGAACGGCATCATCTTCTTATTCGAAAGTTCTGTCGCGAGCAGTTCATGCTCGTAAGTCGGAGTTGGGTGAGGTTTACCCTGACCTGCTTTAGTTAAGTCACGACGTCCTGTGGCAACCTTTTTTCTTGGTGGCTCAAAGAGTTGCGGCATATCAATTTGCAAACCCATAGCCAATTTCTGCATCGCTTGGAACGTCGGTGAGATTTGTTCGTTCTCGATTTTACTCAGCGTAGAGCGCGCCAAACCAGTACGTTGGCTCGCCTCTTCTAACGTAATGCCCAGCTTGCTGCGGATATCTTTAATACGCTGGCCGAGCCTAAGTGGTTCGATATTCTGATCTAACGTCTCTTTCGCCAACGTTAAAGATGGGTACTCATCATAAATGTCTTCTGACATAGGTCCCTCATTCATTTCTTACTTCCTGTCTATTGATTTCATTGTTGCATGAAGCGCTTTGTTGATTAAAGAGCACACAGGGAAATAAAGCGTGCTCCCTGTAGCAAAACGAGAAAATCTGTTTCCTATTGGAAATTTTTGTTGAAAATTGATTTTATCGGAGCTATGTTATCGACTTGTTAGATGAAGAGATGCTACTTCAGCTTGCAGCAAGTGATAGATTTAACATTTGTAAGAGCTGTTTTTTACCCGAAATTTTTGGGAACCAATTCGTGCTGCATTGACCCTACAACGATCGCTTTGACGCCATGGTCGTATAAATAAGAAGCAACGCACTATTTATACACCTATATAACGCAAACGATACCGATGCAGAAATCAACGTAAGACCTAATGGACTATAAAAACAATCACCATTAGCTTAATGAAAGGTCTCGACAATGAACGCTTATCAAAACCATAGCTTAGACAGTTTTTTCTCTACGAACCTATCTGCGACTGACGACGCAGTATTTGCTGGAATCCAAGCAGAGAACACTCGTCAAAACGAACAAATCGAACTTATTGCTTCTGAGAACATCGTTTCTAAAGCAGTAATGCAAGCTCAAGGCACTTGCCTTACCAACAAATACGCAGAAGGCTACCCAGGTCGTCGTTACTACGGTGGTTGTGAGCACGTAGATACAGTAGAAGCTATCGCGATTGAACGTGCTAAACAGCTATTCAAGTGTGAATACGCGAACGTACAACCTCACTCAGGTGCTCAAGCGAACGGCGCAGTTAAACTTGCCCTACTTCAACCTGGTGACACTATCCTAGGTATGTCTCTTGACGCTGGTGGTCACCTTACGCACGGTGCACGCCCTGCGCTTTCAGGCAAATGGTTCAACGCAGTTCAATACGGTGTAGACCGCGACACTCTTGAAATCGATTACGAAGCGGTACGCGCTCTCGCTATCGAATGCCAACCTAAAATGATTATTGCAGGTGGTAGTGCTATCCCACGCGTTATCGACTTCGCTAAATTCCGCGAAATCGCTGACGAAGTTGGCGCTATCCTAATGGTAGATATGGCACACATCGCGGGTCTTATCGCGACAGGTGCACACCCTAGCCCACTGCCACACGCACACGTTGTAACGACAACGACACACAAAACACTTCGTGGCCCACGCGGCGGTATGATTCTGACCAACCACGAAGACATCAACAAAAAGATCAACTCTGCAGTGTTCCCTGGCCTTCAAGGTGGCCCATTAATGCACGTTATCGCGGCTAAAGCAGTGGCGTTTGGCGAGGCACTTGGCCCAGAATTTAATACTTATATTGATTCAGTGATCGACAACGCAAAAGTTCTTGCTGAAGTGTTGCAAACTCGCGGTTGTGACATTGTGACTGGCGGAACAGACACGCACCTAATGCTGGTTGACCTTCGTCCTAAGGGCTTGAAAGGTAACGTAACTGAAGAAGCATTAGAGCGTGCAGGGATCACATGTAACAAAAATGGCATACCATTCGACTCAGAGAAGCCTATGATTACCTCTGGCATTCGTTTAGGTACGCCAGCTGGAACCAGTCGTGGTTTTGGCACTGAAGAATTCAAACTTATCGGTGAATGGATCGGTGATGTTCTTGATGGCTTAGTTGAAAGCCCTGAAGGCAACGCTGAAGTTGAGCAACGTGTTCGCAAGCAAGTTAAAGAGCTTTGCAAACGCTTCCCTCTTTACCGTTAATCCGTTTTTAAGATTTAAATTAAAACCTCATAAATTTTTGGAGAATAAGCAATGGACAATACACTTAAGTTTGCAGACAGCCACGAGTGGGTAAAAGACAACGGTGACGGTACTGTAACTATCGGTATTTCTGAGCACGCTCAAGAGATGCTAGGTGACGTTGTGTTTGTTGACCTGCCTGAAACTGAAGACGAAATTGAAGCTGGCGAAAGCTTCTCTCTAGTTGAGTCAGTTAAAGCTGCTTCTGATATCTACGCGCCAATCTCTGGTGAAATCGTAGAAATCAACGAAGAACTAGAAGATAGCCCAGAGCTAATCAACGAAGAACCTTATGAAGGTGGTTGGATTGTTAAAGTGAAGATGTCTGATGCGTCTGAACTAAACAACCTTAAAGATGCGGAAGAATACCTAAGCTCTATCGAAGAAGACTAATAGGTAACCTCATTACGATAAAGCTGCTCTTGTGAGCAGCTTAATTTTAGGGGCTAGCTCACGGCTCCAGAGAGAAAGTAGAACGATATCATGACTGAATTACTTCAAAGCCAATTACTGAAAGACTTGGGTACACAAAACGAGTTTGTTGCTCGTCATAACGGCCCAAATAAAGCAGACCAGCAAAAAATGCTTGAAGCGATCAACGCGACTAGCCTAGACGCACTGATCGACGAAACGGTTCCTGCACAAATCCGTCTTGAAAAACCAATGACACTTGCTGCGCCACTGAGCGAAATGGACATGCTGACCTCTCTAAAAGAGATCGCTAACCTAAACCAAGTGAAACGTACTTTCATTGGCCAAGGCTACTACAACACATTCACTCCAAACGTTATTCTACGTAACGTTTTAGAGAACCCAGGCTGGTACACAGCTTACACACCATACCAACCAGAGATTTCTCAAGGTCGTCTTGAAGCTCTACTAAATTACCAACAAATGGTCATGGACCTTACAGGTATGGAAATCGCGAACGCGTCTCTTCTTGACGAAGCGACAGCGGCTGGCGAAGCAATGACACTGTGTAAGCGTGCTGGTAAAAGCAAGAGCAAAGTATTCTTCGTTGCTGACGATGTTCACCCTCAAACACTAGAAGTTGTTAAAACTCGTGCTGAGTACATCGGTTTTGAAGTAATGGTTGGCGCTCTTGAAACACTTCCAGAGCAAGACGTATTTGGTGCGTTAGTTCAATACCCTGGCACAACAGGCGAAGTTCGTGATCTAACAGACATCATTGCGAAAGCTCAAGCTAACAAAACACTAGTTACAGTTGCTACTGACCTACTTGCTTCTGCTTTACTTAAGCCTGCGGGCGAGATGGGCGCAGACGTAGTTATCGGCAGCGCACAACGTTTCGGTGTTCCTATGGGTTACGGCGGTCCACACGCTGCATTCATGGGTACTCGTGAAAAGCATAAGCGTACAATGCCAGGTCGTGTAATCGGTGTTTCTATCGATACTCACGGTAACCAAGCGCTACGTATGGCAATGCAAACTCGTGAGCAACACATCCGCCGCGAGAAAGCGACATCGAACATCTGTACAGCTCAAGCACTTCTAGCAAACATGGCGTCTTTCTACGCGGTTTACCACGGTGCAGAAGGCCTACGTACTATCGCTCGTCGTACACACCACATGACAGCTATCCTAGCGGCTGGCCTGACTAAAGCGGGTTACGAGCTAACAAACAACAGCTTCTTCGATACCATCACAATCAACTCTGAAGAGAAGACAGATGCACTGTACGCGAAAGCACAAGCAGCAGACATCAACTTGCGCCTTCTTAAAGGTAAGATCGGTATCAGCTTAGATGAAACAACCACAGTCGACGACGTGAATGCCCTATTCGCTATCTTCGACGTAAAAGAAGACGTTCAAGCGCTATCTTCTGACATTGCATCAAATGAGTTTGCGGCAATTCCAGAAAACTGTCGTCGTGAATCAGAGTTCCTAACTCACCCAGTGTTCAACACGCACCACAGCGAAACGCAAATGATGCGTTACCTAAAACAGCTTGAGAACAAAGACTTCTCACTAACGCACGGCATGATCCCACTGGGCAGCTGTACGATGAAGCTGAACGCTGCTGCTGAGATGATTCCAGTAACATGGCCTGAGTTTGGTTCAATTCACCCATTCGCACCTCTAGAGCAAGCGGCGGGTTACACAGCACTAGCAAAAGATCTTAAAGAGAAGCTATGTGAAATCACCGGTTACGACGATTTCTCACTACAGCCTAACTCTGGAGCATCTGGCGAATACGCAGGTCTAATCGCGATTCAACGCTACCACGCAAGCCGCGGTGAAGGTCACCGTAACGTTTGTCTGATTCCAAGCTCGGCGCACGGTACTAACCCTGCAACAGCATCAATGGTTTCTATGAAGGTAGTGGTTGTTAAGTGTGATGAAGATGGCAACATCGACATGACAGACCTAGCAGCGAAAATCGAGAAGCACAAAGAAAACCTATCAAGCATCATGATCACTTACCCTTCTACGCACGGCGTATACGAAGAGCAAGTGAAAGAAGTGTGTGAACAAGTACACGCAGCGGGCGGTCAGGTTTATCTAGACGGCGCGAACATGAACGCTCAAGTAGGTCTAACTTCACCTGGCTTCATCGGTTCAGACGTATCTCACTTGAACCTACACAAAACATTCTGTATCCCACACGGTGGTGGCGGTCCGGGTATGGGTCCTATCGGTGTTAAATCACACCTAGCACCTTTCTTACCAGGTCACATCGAAAACGGTGTACAGGGATCAGACTACGCGGTATCGGCTGCAGATCTAGGTAGTGCTTCAATCTTACCTATCTCTTGGGCTTACATTGCAATGATGGGCGAACCTGGCCTAACAGACGCGACTAAAGTGGCGATTCTGAACGCGAACTACGTGATGGAAAAACTACGTCCTCACTACCCTGTTCTTTACCGTGGCACTAACGGCCGCGTAGCGCACGAATGTATTATCGATATTCGTCCACTGAAAGAAGACACAGGCATCAGCGAAGAAGATATTGCTAAGCGTCTAATGGACTTCGGTTTCCACGCACCTACTATGTCTTTCCCAGTAGCAGGCACGCTAATGGTTGAGCCAACTGAATCTGAAGATTTAGAAGAGCTAGACCGTTTCTGTGAAGCGATGATCGCAATCCGTCACGAAATGGCAGCAGTGAAAGCGGGTGAATGGCCACTAGACAACAACCCTCTAGTGAACGCACCGCACACGCAAGTTGACCTTTCAGGCGCAGAATGGGATCGCCCATACTCTCGCGAACTGGCTTGCTTCCCATCGAAAGCAACAAAGAACTCGAAGTACTGGCCTACTGTTAACCGTGTAGACAACGTATACGGCGACCGTAACCTAATCTGTTCTTGCCCAAGCATCGATAACTACGAAGGCTAATTCGTAGCGTTGTCACATCACAATAAAGTTTGTGACTAGATTAATTAAGTCTGTGACCGCAATTAAGTTTGTGACGTAAACCATATAGAAAAGCGAACCGAATGGTTCGCTTTTTTCGTCGTTGTATCGGTCTCTTTGGCCACCGCGTTCAATTATGGACTAAAAGTACAAAAGGCTTGTACATCCGTTAGCTTGTCTCATGAGTCTTAGGTAAACGCCCCATGAACCTACAGGGCGATATTACTAATGTTTGAAGTTCCAAGGCAGGAGTGCATCGATATCGGGCTCTGCTTTTGCTAGCTCTTTCATGCACTTGACCATATAGTCATAGAGGATAAGGCCGTTGGCTTTTGCAGTCTCGACGATACTGTAAAGCATCGCGCTCGCCTCAGCGCCATTTGGTGTGTTGGAGAATAGCCAATTTTTCCTGCCAATAACCAGCGGTTTAATTGCGCGTTCAGCGCGATTATTATCGATAGATAAGTGACCATCGTCGATATAACGAATGAGTTTAGGCCATTGCCCGAGCGTGTACTTTATTGCTTTGCCTAGTGGGCTAGAGCCTATCACCTTCTGGGTTGTCATCCATTGGTAAAGCTCATCCAGTATCGGCTTGGCATACGCTTGACGCTCTGCTTTTCGCTCTTCGGCAGGCACTCATTTTAAGCGTGATTCTATCCCGTAGAGCTTTTGGATTTTAGCCAGCGCTTTATCAGCCTTGCCCGATTTACCTTTCCCTTGAAGCTTCTTCGCGTCCATAAACTTGCGACGAGCATGCGCTAAGCACCCCACATTGGTGACGTGATGAAGTCCTTCATAGGCCGCGTAGCCATCGGTTTGTAGATAACCGTTGTAGTCACCTAAAAAAACACGGGACATGCCCTCGCGCGACTGTTTTGATAGTCGTACAAGGCGATGTTTTTCACATTCGGCAGTGCCGCTTCGGGCGAGTCAGCGCCTGAGCAGTAGAGCCACATATAACACTTCTTCTCTTCCTTGAGCACATTGAGCGGCGTTTCATCCGCCTGAACCACCACTTGCTGAAGTAGGTGGTCTTTCAAAGCGGCATAGAGTGGTTTGAACTTATCACTGACTTGGATAACCCACCTTGCCATAGTGGTTTGTGATAGCTCGATACCCTACTGGGTAAGCAGCGACTCTTGGCGGTACAGTGGCATCGCGTATTGATATTTACCAAGGGTGATGTTGGCCAACAAGCTTTCTGTGGCAAAGCTTTTAGGGATGATGCTCTGGGGCGCTGGCTTTTGAAAGATACGGCTGTTGTCTTCAGTTTGCTCGCACTGACGACAAGCATATTTAGGTTATCAAGCTGTCCGTTCTTAATCATAGTCCAAAGATCTACCCCTGCAAGAGTAGCTTTTGCTCCTTCATCAGATTTCCACCCTAGGCACTGGTGCATTTTACCTTTCACTCTACGGTGACTTTGTTCAGATACATTACCTGAAGCACTTCAATTAGATTGAGCATCTTCCCCGTTAACCAAAGGCTGACGTTGATATTATGTAACGCTAATGCGTTAGCACCACTCTTATCTATCACGACCTTTTCGGGCAAGCCATTATGGCTAATTTCCTGGTGAAGAAGGCGCGAGCTGCCTTCTCGTCACGGTATTCGCACAGTAAAAAATCAATCACATTACCGCATTTATCAACGGCTCGGTAATAATACTTCCACTGGCCTTTGACGTTAATGTAAGTCTCATCCATCCGCTACGAAGTAGCGACAGGCTTCTTTCTTCGGTTTCACGGTAGCTCAGCTTATAAGAAACGTAATAACGAACAGCCGGAAGAATGATGTCGGAAGGAAAGTGGCGCCTGTAAATTTGATGGCCATAGCGTCGGCAGTGGTGAATTTTGATGAAGAGTTTAACCTATCACCACTGTTTACGACATAACCTGTAATTGTAATATTGTCCACCTTTTCTGATTTTTAAGTCTAATATTAGAAGATTGATTTTGGTATTCAAAGCGTGATAGCAATGTTCTTTACTTTCGATATTGAAGAGGTAAGTGATGACAAAAGTATTTTTGGTCTTGATCGGAGTTGTACTTTTCGGTTGTCGTGATGATTCTACTGAGTTCAGCTTTACCCCTGCTCCTGAAGAGGAATCACCTCAACCCATTACTTTTGAGGCTCAAATAGGTGAAGTGACTATACAAGGCCTCAAAGAACCAATAATCACAGTCGCCCCTTCACTTTCTGCGACTGAAGACGGTACCTCACTGGTTACAATAGAAACGTTCAAAGGGATACCTTATGCTTACTCGGGCGATAGTAGCGAAGGTGATTTTTTCTTCGGTGCGCCTGACCGTTTTGAACACAGTGTGATGCTGCCTCTAGTACAAGCGGTGACCGAAAATAATTCGTATACAGACTTTGGGAACATATGCCCTCAGTTTGGCTCAACAGAATTGTACTCAGAGACCTGCCTTTACTTGAACGTATGGAGACCTAATAATGCGACTTCAGGTGATTTATTACCTGTGTATGTTTATATCCATAGTGGTTCGTTTGAAACGGGATCTGGACACCTGCCCAATATAATTCCAGATGTCGCCGTTGCACAAAGTACAATGAGTGATAACCCCTTTATCGCTGTTACTTTTAACTACCGTCTTGGTTTATTGGGAAAACGGTGGGTTGAAGATGCAGGTCAAACGAAAGGGGGCAACTTTGCGGTTGGTGATCAAAAGCGAGCTCTAGAGTGGGTTAGCCAACATATCGAAGACTTTGGCGGAGATAGTACAAACGTCACTGTATTTGGGCAAGGTGCTGGTGCGACATCAATTAATGCGCTTCAGCAAACAACCAGTGGAGAGCGCGATCCTGAAGATGATATTGCCGGTAATTTCTTTAGCAGAGCGATTATGCAAAGTTTACCGCTCGGACTTTCATTTGAATCATACGCTGCAGCGAAAGACCAATACGACACTTTAGAAACTGCAATGGCAACGCTGTATCCTGATTTAAGTATTAACCAATTGACGGTTGATCAGATTTTAGAACTACAAAAACAAGTAAAAGCAGAAATAACGGGACGCTTGTTTGGTTTACCTGACCAAACCATCGAAAGTATGGTCAGTGACATCTTGGGCTGGATTGAAGATGGCGATAGCACGGAATCGATTGTGGCGAAGCTTACTTTGAAATACGCATCGGATATTGCAGCAATCGAACCGAGAGCGAAATTACTTCCCTTTTCACCCTACATTGAGTCCCATCGTGAGTGCATAAAGACATTCCTTGGGGTTTGCACAGAATATGAGGAATACCCAGGCTATCACGTAACAAGCCTCGCTCATGAAGCTCCTTTAACCGTCCCTTCTATTATAGGATTTAATAACAATGAAACGGATAGTTATATAGCGGAGTTAAAGTTACTATTCTTGATTAATATAGAATTATTACCGGGTATTAAATTACTTGATGTTGTCCTATTTTTAATAGGAGATAGTGATGATATTCGTGATTTTCCACAAATAGCAGATATACCTGCGTACACGTTAATATCATCAATCCTATATGTAGATCGGTTGACCGACACGCCTTTACGCTTTGATGATTTCTCACCATCGGAAAATCCTACCACTTTAGATGGGGTATCAGAAGAGATAAGAAAGTTTAATCAATTAAATAATCAATTGATATATAAATGTGCTATTCGTGATTACGCAAAAGAAGTCGATCATGACATCACTCCTATCATTTATCATTTTGACTATGTCGCAAGTTTTAATAACCAGCTGATTGAAGACTCTATTTTTGACACAATAGGTAATTTGGCTTGCTTCGGTGGAAAAGCCTGTAACCAAGCTGAAATTCCTTTTGTATTTAATCGATTATATAACCAAAGCGGATCGAAGATAGCGCCTGATGAAGGTGACCTTCTTCTTATGGGAGAAGTATCGAGTTTGTGGTTTAGCGATGAATTATTCAACCCTGAATATCGATACCAAGAAGATACAGATAACATATTGGTGATAGTTAATAATGCCACGGATGATGGTGGCGAAATAAACAAGAATATTACAGCGTGGGATGCTACGATAAATATGGGTATTGATGCTAGCACATCACAAGGTATTTGTGATGCTATTTACTAAGTCGTCTTTTATTACAGTGAGGTAGGAATGATGCTACATATGCTAAATAGAGTTTGTTGGATAGAGATGAAAGTAAATCATCGAAATTTTTTTTTATTTTATTTCGTAGATCTTGGTGCGTAAGTTTCTTTTCTTTTATTTTGATACTCTCTAATATTGCTAATGCAAAAGAAGCTTCGATTTTTGAGCAGTATGGCATACCGGAGCACCTACCTAAGTATGGTATTAGTACTTTATCTCAAGGTGATCATATTGTTGAGCACGTTCGTAAAGTCACTTCAATTAATGAGGAGGCTTCATCTTCATCTTTTTATTTAGTGCAAACAACAGATTTAAAGGGAAATATTGATTTGAGGATTAAATATTTTCAGGATCAAATTTCTCAAATAGATGGTGAACCTTCACTCTCAGAAGATGGTGGAGCGATAGACTCCATTGAATATTTGACTAAAACAGAATATCGACTTCGCGCCTACTCAGATAGTTACGATCGGTCTTCGGTTACCGTTGAAGAATTAGATGAACGTCGTGCAATTGTACGTTTTAACTATTCTAAGTATCAACTACCTCAAGATGTCGCCTATTTTCGTTTCATGCGAGTTGAGATAAGTGTTGAAGATCGCAAGCCTGTTAAAATGGTGATCACTAATTCGCAACCATTTACCTATGGTACTTATAGAATTGAGGATTATAGACAAGAAATCTTAATCAGTGAGCGTTACAATGGTCAATTTTACGTTAAAAGCAAAACCATTGTGGCAAACGGAGTAACTAGAAAAAAAGAAAAGCTTACTCTGTCATTGCTCATGACTCCCGTCGCTTTTTATGACGATGTAGATGGTGTCGAAGTTCTAGATAGTGAAAAGCTTGAAGAAGCATCAGATCCTCGTATTCGAGAAGAAAAGGTCGAGGTCAGTAGTTTTTTCCCACTGATGGGAGACTTAGTCCGTAGACAAGGTATTGATATTCCTCTTCCATACGGTTTTTCTGTCGCTTATCGCAATCAAGATATGGATCTTGGCTTTCAATCTTTTAATTTAGGTCTCGGAGCATTAGGCCTTCAGAATTTAGATAAGGACTTTGAACCGACAGAGACCTTCGCCAAAGTTAATGCTGAGAGTTTTAGTATAAGGGGAGATGTCTATATTTTGCCTTTCTGGAATGTTTACGCTTTAGCTGGAAAGATTAAAGTTAAGGCAACCATTGATGCGCAATATACATCGGAGAGTTTAAACGAAGTTAAAGATAGTTTAAACGGCATCGATCCTGGATTAGGTGATGCCTTATGTAGTGCGCTAAGCAATGAAGGACTCCCTCTGTGTAGCCCTGGTCGATTGAAGCTTCCTTTAAGTCTTGACTATGATCTGTTAGGTGTGGGTACTACACTAGCCGTCGGGTATAAAGAATTTTTCGCCACGCTTAATATGACCGCATCTCAAACACGATTAGAGGGCTCTTCGAGCTGGGGTGATACTCTGTTTGTTGCTCAACCAATGGTTGGTTATCAGCTTGTTGATTATAGAGCTCAGTTATTAATTGGTGCTGAATATCAAGGCTTAGATTCTACGTTAGCCGGTAATCTAGGTTATGTAGATGCGTTACAAGGTGAGTTCACTTATGACGTTGATGTTTCTCTAAATCAATGGGCTTATTTGATTGGTTTTAATAAGCAAATAGGTAAACACTATAATATCACAGCCCTTTATAATAAAGGTGAAACAAGAGAAGCATATACAGTTAGTTTGGGCTATCGATGGTAAATGATTGTGTTAATACTAAGCTGAAATATGGGGAGTATCCGTAGCTCAATTTATTTAACATTAATCTAACAATGTGGCCATGAAACATCTTAGTTTCTTATGGCCATTTTTTTGTTCGGGTAGCATTCTGATTTAAAGGCTCTCCGCCACTTGAAACGCAACACCTCACCCGCGAGAAGAGATGCATCAAGCACTTGCGTATTTTCATCCAAGCACATCGAAGTTGATTATAATCGAACAAGAAGGACAGTGCTCTTGGATATCTAAGCCCAGTTAACTTTGAAAAACAATATGTCGCTTATGCGTATTTCGGTGATTGCGATCGGCTGTTTCCCCCCGTGTCAGCATAGTTGTCGTCTAGATTTTTAAGGGGATAACAATGCCAGCTAATCCGTAAGCGTGCCATGAACACCGCATTCTAATCCTTCAGCACGAAGAATAAGATCAACTCTCCAACCCAAAGGAGAGTTGAAATGGCAAAACGACGTACCAACCTAGAATGGCAATCACTGTTTGAGCAATATGAAAGCAGCAGTGTTACCCAACGCGCTTTTTGTGAAGAGCATGGACTGAGTTTATCCACGTTCTTTGCCAAACGGCGTCAACTCCAAACAGCAAGCCAATCGGAATCTGTCGGATTTGTTAAAGCCGAAATCGTTGAAAAGACAACCAAGTATCAGGCCCAGATAGCTACGGCGAACATGACACTTCTCATCAATGATGTGGAGCTGAGCATTCCTCAAGGCACGCCAGCCACCTATCTTGCTGAACTCATTGGAGCGTTGTCATGAAAGGTATGCTCAGCGCTTCAGACATTTACCTTTATCGTGAAAGCGTCGATTTTAGAAAGTCCATCAACGGCCTTGCAGCGATTATCGAAAATGATACTGACTTGCCTCTTGGCAGCGGTGCGCTGTTCCTGTTTACCAATAAACAGCGCGATAAGATTAAAGTGTTGTACTGGGATAAAACAGGCTTCGCCCTCTGGTATAAACGCCTTGAAAAAGCCAAGTATAAGTGGCCTTCAAAAGAGAAAAATCAGGTGTTTACCCTCACTCAATTTGAGCTTGACAGACTGCTTTCAGGCTTCACAATTATCGGCCACGAACCCATCAAAATAAACGATTTTACAATGAGTTAATCGAGAATAAAGCCTTATTCTCCAAGCGTTAACGGCACGATTTTAGTATAATCAATGCTATGAAAAAGACGCCAAATATCTACCCAGAAAGCCAAGATGTTGCCGAGCTACAAGCGATGGTAGCTGCTCTGATGTCGGAGAAAAATGAGTGGAAACAAGAGCGCCAATCGCTGCTTGAACAACTCAAACTCGCCTTCGACCGTCAGTTCGCGAAACGCTCGGAGGCATTAAAGCCTTACGATGAATCACAAGGTGACCTCTTCAACGAAGCGGAATGTGAAGCCGTTAAAGAGGACGAGGTTGAGGTGACAACCACGACCACAACGAAAAAGCGCGGTAAACGTAAATCTCTGCCTAAGACCTTGCCTCGTGAGGTTATCGAACTTGATGTAGACGACCATGAAAAGCAGTGCGCTTGCTGCAATCATAGCCTGCATAAAATCGGGGAAGACCGCAACGAGAAGCTAGAGTTCACGCCAGCGGTACTCAAAGTGTTGGAATATGTTCGTCCTAAGTACGCTTGCCGCCAGTGCGAGAAAACAGGCGACAGCAGCCGAATCGTTCAGAAGCCATCCCCTCAGAGCCCCATCCCTAAAAGCTTCGCCACAGAAAGTTTGCTGACCAACATCATTCTTGGAAAATACCAATACGCGATGCCACTTTATCGTCAAGAATCGCTGTTTAACCAGTCGGGTATCGAGCTATCACGTACCACCATGGCTAGGTGGGTCATCCAAGTCAGTGAGAAGTTCGCCCCGCTGTATGCCGCCTTGAAAGAGCACCTACTTCAACAAGTGGTGGTTCAAGCGGATGAAACGCCGCTCAATGTGCTCAAAGAAGAGAAGCAGTGTTATATGTGGCTCTACTGCTCAGGCGCTGACTCACCCGAAGCGGCACTGCCGAATGTGAAAAATATTGCCTTGTACGACTATCAAAACAGTCGCGCGAGGGCGTGTCCCGTGGACTTTTTAGGTGACTACAACGTTTATCTACAAACCGATGGCTACGCGGCTTATGATGGACTTCATCACGTCACCAAGGTAGGGTGCTTAGCGCATGCTCGTCGCAAGTTCATGGATGCTAAAAAGCTTCAAGGGAAAGGTAAATCGGGCAAGGCTGATAAGGCGCTGGCTAAAATCCAAAAACTCTACGGGATAGAATCGCGCTTAAAAGGTGCGCCTGCCGAAGAGCGAAAAGCAGAGCGTCAAGCGCTTGCCAAGCCGATACTGGATGAGCTTTACCAATGGATGACAACCCAGAAGGTGATAGGCTCTAGCCCACTAGGCAAAGCAATAAAGTACACGCTCGGGCAATGGCCTAAACTCATTCGTTATATCGACGATGGTCACTTATCTATCGATAATAATCGCGCTGAACGCGCAATTAAACCGCTGGTTATTGGCAGGAAAAATTGGCTATTCTCCAACACATCAAATGGCGCTGAGGCGAGCGCGATGCTTTACAGTATCGTCGAGACTGCAAAAGCCAACGGCCTTATCCTCTATGACTATATGGTCAAGTGCATGAAAGAGCTAGCAAAAGCAGAGCCCGATATCGACGCACTCCTGCCTTGGAACTTCAAACATTAGTAATATCGCCCTGTAGGTTCATGGGGCGTTTACTTTCCATCTTAGTTATCTGTGATCAGTAGATTTTAGATAAACAAAAGCGAACCACTTGGTTCGCTTTTTTGTTTTTGGAGAATCAATCATTTCAAGCTGAGAGGTAAAGATCGCGCCAGCTAACCAACAATCCACATATAGACTTTCTATTATCGTTGTTGAATATCTAAGTTTTGGTTCTATTTGTAACGCCAGTAATAAACTTATCTACTTCCGCATAGAACTTGGCCGGATCGTTTTGCACCCAGTGGTTTGCGCCCTCAAATGAAACGTTGTCTAACGTACTAATAAACTCTTTCGCACGCTCACAACCCTCTAGGCTGTCAGCACCCCAAAAATATACTTTAGGTATGGATAAGTTTTCGAAAATTTGTCCCCAGCCAACCACGCCACGGATATCTTGAGTCGCATGTTGTCCGTAGATTTCACTGGCGGTTTGACCAAGAACCTCTGGCTCACATCTTCTAACTGACGAAAGATACTTAACACCTGCTCCGTGTCCCCAAGCCATGGGAAAACGTTTTGAGAAACCTTCTCCTTTCACCCAGTTCGCAAACTCGTCAGTGCTTAGTTCAGAATATGTATCTGCAATAATCTGGGATAGGATGATGCTTTCTTCGTGCAGTCCGCCTTCAGCATTAATGAAACCACGCACGATGCCTCTCGTGTCGTATTCACAAATCAACGTCGATGTATCGCCTCCCCAAGAGTGCCCAAGTAGAAAGCAACCATGGATGCTCAATAAGTCGAGTGCTTTCAATATTCGATTTGCTTGAGTTTCTGTTGAGTGGGATATATTCGAAGCAGGAGAATAGCCATAACCACACAGGTCGAACATGACTAAGTTGTAATTCGGTAGCCAGTCAAACACATCGGCAAAACATAAATGCGACTCACCCAACCCATGAATCAACACCAGTGTTTCCTGAGACTCTTTGATATCAGTCGACAAGCAATAAAGCTGATCACCATCGATCTCTAACCACTTTTCTATCAACACATTATCCTCACACTTCTAATCGCAGACTTTGGATTTATCTTAACGAATCCAACACGATAAGAAAGGTTAATTTGGTTAAGTTTTATAAACTTATTGACCTTACTGTAAGGGGAAGGTTTAAGGTCAACTCACGAGCTCAATATAACTAGGAAACGATTATGGGATGTTGCAATAAAGCGCCAAAAGGTGGAGCCCCTCTTGGCTTACTTTTAAAAGTCACGCTTGGAATTGGGTTATTTGTGTTTCTGCTGGCATTGTGGCAATAGGAGAGTTATCCAGCACTAGATTTGAAGCTAAGACGTGGCGGTATATATCAGAGCAACTTGAACTCAATAAATCCAATGCTTGACCCTATACGGTAAGGTGTTTATATTGTCGCCCGCCCAACGGGGCACATCCTAAAATGCACACCGGCCATCCTGCCATCATTCGTGTATTTATATTGGTGTTGTGAACTTCCATGCTAACGAAACTTCGTCCTTTTACTCGTGAATCGGGTGCGCTTATGCATCTTTCGATTCCAATCATTTTGACTCAAATAGCTACCCAAGCGATGGGATTTGTCGATACGACAATGGCTGGCCAAGTAAGTCCTGCCGATCTTGCCGCTATTGCGCTCGGCACCAGCCTTTGGATTCCTGTATTACTGCTACTACGTGGCGTGATTATGGCGTTAACGCCTGTTGTCGCTTACCACCGTGGCGCACGTGACTTTCAAAGTATCTCTGTTGAATTCTTCCAGATGGTTTGGTTGGCATTAATCGCGAGTGTGCTGCTTATCGCTTACTTGGTGAGTGCGAAACCGATCCTAGAATGGATTGGGGTTGCCGCTGAAATCATCCCTATCGGCAGTGACTATGCGTTTGCCCTAGCCTTTGGTGTTCCGGGTATTGCCCTGTTCTACACCTTGAACGGCTTCTGTGAAGGTATGAACAACACCAAAGTGCCGATGATCATTTCGGTAATTGGTTTGCTGATTAACATTCCGGTCAACTACGTGCTTATCTACGGTAAGTTTGGTTTCCCTGAAATGGGTGCTGTAGGTTGTGGTTGGGCGACAAGCTTGGTGTACTGGTTAATGTCGGGAATGTTGTATTCCTACATTAAAGGTCATCACCATTACAAGACCATCATCAACTTTTCAGATGCGAAGCCAAAAGCAAAAGAGATGCTTCACCTTCTAAGGTTAGGTTTACCTATCGGGATGAACATCGCGGTGTGTGGCAGTATCTTTGCGGTTATCGCATTGATGATCGGCCGTATTGGTGCCGAGAATGTGGCAGCGGCGCAAATCGCTCTCAATATATCGAGCCTAACTTATGTGATCCCGATGAGTATCTCGTTTGGCATTACGATTCGTGTTGGACACGCTTTGGGTGAAAAAGATGAACTTGGCGCGATTGAGCGCAGTAAAGTCGGTATTTTGGTGGCAGCATTAATCTCGTTGCTTTCGGTAGCGATGTTCCTACTGTTCCCTGAATTAATCATTAGGCTTTACACCACTGACCCAGTAATCAGTGCAACAGCGGCAGTGTTATTGACCTTTACCGCTATGTACCAATTCAGTGATGCTCTGCAAACCTCTGCAAATGGTGCTCTGCGTGGCTATAAAGATACCAAGATCCCGATGATCTTAGCTATCGCTTCATACTGGGGCTTAGCGTTACCACTGGGTATGGTGTTGGGCTTAACAGACCACATTGTTCCAGCAATGGGTGAAGAAGGCTTCTGGATTGGTATTCTGACGGGATTAAGCGTATCAGCTGCGTTGATGTTGCTTCGCTTGCGATACGTAATTAAGAAGCGTGACTTACCACCAGCAAGTACTCCATTGTTATACTAAGATAGACCTATAAGCTAATACAAAAAAGCGCGTTATTGCTACTCGGCAATAACGCGCATCTATAATCGTTGTACGACTATCGCAACATTAGTTCACTGCTTTCACGTAAGGAAGCACTCGGAATCCATCACGTACTTTTTGGCTTGGAATGTAATGACGGAAAGCTAAGTTAAACACACCAGAATCGTTTTCTGTTTTGATGTTGTTTACTGCATCATCACCACAACCAAAGCTTACGGTGTAAGTGCCGTCTGCATTTTTCTCAGCCGTGTTTGAGCTTACGTTCGCCACTTCACCAAACATGAAACCTTGCTTGTTGTAGACCGTTACCGACCAAAACGCTTGGTTCTTAGGATCATCAAAGGTTGCCTGATGACAAGTGTCTGCTGGGAAGTTACCAGAGACTTCGTAAATATTGTCATCTAACTGCGCGCCACCCCAACCGATAGCCGCGCCCACTGCGTACTTCTCTTTGGTAAACATCTCTTTTGAAGCATCTTCAGGGCTGGTAAACATACCAAACGTCGCCTGAGCACCATCGCGTTTCAGTAGTTTCGGCATTTCCATTTTAAGGTTTTTCTCTACCTCATCGAATGATTTCTCATCCACTTGCATTGCCATAAATTTGCCGTCTGCTTTTGCATCAATGCTCATCTGATCTTGGATTTTATGAACTTCATCTTTGGTGAACGTCGCATCAGTACGAACGATGACATACACGTGGTCTCCACTATGAGTAGAAAGATCAAACGTACCAGAACCGTATTGCATTGGCTGAATGCGGTGGTCTTCTGTAATCACTTCCATCGACATGTATTTGCCTTCAGGAATCTCAGGTAGCGTAATCGTCGCGCCTTGCGAAACGTTAATCACAGCCATTGAGTAGTAAGTGTCTCGGTTCATTCGAACCACAGGCTGTTTATCGGTTGGCGTGAGTTCGCGTTTGTGTAGGAATTTATTAACGCCAACAAGCTCTTGGTTTTTCAAATATTGGCGTGACGTTTCGTACACCGCGTAATTGTCGACGGTAGTCACTTCACCATCGGCATTGAAGAACTCTGTCAGAGTTGAAACTTCTTCAGCTGCGTAAGAAGAAAGAGAAACTGCGCTTAAACCTAAAACTACTAATGCTAATTTTTTCATTGTTGACCTCTAATAAATCGATAACGCTAAATCAATACATAGTCCATTTGTTTTTGTTCGAACAGTTAGTTCGTTAACCGCTCAACTTGTGAACAATGTTATCAAGGCAGCATAAATTCACAAATGACATCGCCGTATAAGAGATATGCATGAAAGTTATGTCACCACTGTCGATTTATTCTTAAGATGAACGATTACCTTCAACAGGCTCACTGCTTAACAATAGACAGGTAGGGTAATTAATCCAGTTTAGGGCTGTCGTTGAAATTGGCTGAGCGCAAACCAACTGATGATTAGAAATAATAAAGCAGGAAAGGAAGACGTCATGTTATGAATCACAGGCGCTGAAGTATCTAAACCAGATCCATATGAAAACTGGAGGTCGGTTATTGCTCTAGCTGGTTATTGCTTAGGCCAGCTCTAAAGTCCGTAGTCTTAATCAACTGTCACAAACAACGTCTTCAATCACCGACACGACTAAGTTCTTGAACCATTGATGGGCTGGGCTAGTAACAGTTCTTTTATGCTCAATCAAAAACAGCTCGAACATTAACTCGGGAACATTATCTAGAGAGAATATCGGCACTATCTTGTCGCCTATTCCCTCTAGTTCCGTCAATTTGTGGGTCGCAACCAAAATTGTATTCGAACTCTGCATCACTTCCACTAACGTAAGAAGCTGTCCGCTTTTAAAAGCAATGTCTCTTTGCATTCCATTCTTAGCTAAAAAAGAGTCTACAGGGTGTTGCAGTCCGTAATTCGAGCGAATATCGAGCGTGAGATCGACAAAGCGAGATTCAAGGCACTGCTCAAGTGTGACATTTTCAGCTTTGGCTAAAGGGTGATGTTCAGAAACGTAAAATACTGGATAGATCTGCCCAAGACTCACGTATGGAAATTCGATTGGATTGCTCGGGGCTTCGATGTGAATCGTAAAATCCACATCTCGTGATAACAGCTGGCTAGTAGGCGTTTTTGCAATCGGATATTCGATAAGACTGGCGTTTGGAGCATCGTGCATGAACCGTTCAGCAAGGGGCACAGAAAGCATCCGACTCATTAATGGCGGTACAGAAACAACAAAGGTTTGAACACACTCAGCAGGATCAAACGCAGATTTCGTTACTAGGCTTCGCATCGCCAATAGCAACTCTTCTAAAGGTGCTTGCAGTTCTAACGCTTTTTGCGTGGGCACTAAGCCATTAGACTCTCGATAGAACAGTGGGTCATCAAACAACTCTCGCAAGCGACTTAAGGTACGACTCATCGCAGGCTGAGACAGATACAAGGTATTGGCAGCTCGCGTTACGTTCCTCTCTTTGATTAAAACACTTAACGACACCAATAAGTTTAGATCCAGCCGAGAAAGCTGTTGTTCGATAGTCATCATAAGACATGCATCTGAGTAATATCACTCGTTAAATAATTGCACCATTGTGACTAACAAACAAGTCTCTGTTTAAACGATGGCATTTATATCCAACTAAAAAGGCGAACCCATCGGTTCGCCTTTTTGTTTAAAGATTCGTATTTATCGATTGATCGCCAAATATGAGCCAGCAGCAATCATTATTCCACCAGCACTTTGGTTTAACCTTTTATGTGCGCGTGGCGTTTTTAACAAACCTGCCATTCTGCCCGCGCCCACAGCGATAAGCATTAAGCCTGACATCAGAGCAACAGATGCTAAAGCAGAAACTAATACGATATCTTGTGAGCGCAGAACAGTCAGATCAATAAAAGTCGGCAAGAACGAAATATAAAACAGAATCACTTTAGGGTTCGATGCTGAAATCAAAAAGCCTTGCGCGAAACTCGCGAGTTCAGATTTCTGACTCTGTTTGGCCGCAAGTTCCGCAGAGCCTTGCACTTCAGGCAGGCTCTTAAACATCTTGTAGCCCAAGTAAATCAAATAAGCTGCACCAACATAGCGAATCACCTCAAACGCAATCGACCAATTCTCGGCAATCGTTGCTAGACCGAAACAGGCAAGCGCAAGGTAAATAAGATCACTGCATATCATACCTAACGAAAGCGTGACGCACTTTCGCCATCCTTGAACCATAGCACGAGCTAAAATGGCAAAGACGCCAGGCCCCGGAGTAATACCAAATACAAACATGGCAATAAAGAATGTAATCGCACTTTCTAATGACATTGGACTGTCCTTTTCTATAACCCAACATAATTGATCATGAACGTATCATGGAGCTTCGATTCTGGTAAAGAACGTTTTTTACTAAATACGATTTACACAACTCATGTATTGAATAAGTGTCGCACGTAATTTACCCACCAGACTTAATTAAACCTAAACCTAAGTACTTTTCGTTAGGGCATAAAAAAGGCGAACCTATTGGCTCGCCTTAATCATTTTGTTCGCCAGAATCGTTTAGTCGTTACGAATGGGTGATAACAACTCAGGGTTAACCACCAAGTTTCTCACACCGTGGGCGTGATCTTCGTTAAAGTCATTGCCTTCACACCAGCTACCTACTGTCGCGATATTTACTTTCGCGACTTGTGGTCTAACGCTCCATGTTACTTGGAAAGGTGAACCTTGCTCATTATAACCAGGACCCGTTGTAGAGCCTGCGTATTGGATCGCTGAGCCCGTATCTTGTGGGATGTTTGGTGCTTGGTGTAAGCCGTTCACTTTTGAATGTTTAGCGAGCGCTTCAAAGTCGGGTGCTTTGTCGTCATTCACTAATACGTAAACTTGGGTTTCTACACGCAGTTGCGGGTTGGTAATCGCATCGTTAAAACAAGCACCCAGTGTTTCACCCGGTTCAACTTGAGCCGTTGAATAAACATAGTGAACTTCAATGGTGTCACCCGAATGCAAAGAACCATGCTCGCTCGGACAAACCTTGCCCTCAAATGGTTTCAGCTCAGCAGAACTCAGCTTGCCTGTGTATTTAAAGCCACTCTGGAATCCCTTACCATCACCGTTACCAGCGTATTGAGTAAACTCTCCACCTTTATGCTCAGCATTTTTATGGAAGTGAATATTACATAAGTTCATCGCTGTTGAATCAGGGGCATCCGAGAACAGCCTAGTATTTTTACCTTCTAATGAACCCAAATCTCGTGGAGCTTGCGGTCCAAAACCTTGTCCTTGGGTATTTTCAGAAAGCTTTGCTCTTTGTTCTGCGATAACACCATCTGATACAGACTCATGGTTCGCGTCTGATGCATTTGCATGAGCTGACAACATCACCAATGCGGCACTTAAAAACACACTCTTATTCTTCATTTTTCTTCCCTAGAATATTGATAACTAAACCCAAACCGACTTAACAGCAAACATCTTACTATGCTCATAAGTGAATATAAGGCTTGTCTTTGTAAGATTAGATTTCATTGCTTACTTTGGGATGAGTATTAGAACCCTTGATGCATATAACAAGTCAAACAGGGTAAATTCGGCGAGTCCCTTCCAGAACGAATAATTTCCTATTTACGTTAACCGTCGCCTGACTCAGCGCTCAGATAAGTGAGCACGATTCTTAGGAAGAACGGTGGCCAGATTTAGAAGATCAAAAAAGGCGAACCATCTGGCTCGCCTTCACGTTTCATTCTATCTATTAGGTTGTGGTTCTAAGTTAACGATTTAACCGTTACCGGTGGCAAATATCCCAAACGTCATGACGTTCAATGCATCTGTCACGCCCTCTAGTGATTTAATCACCGTCTTAGTCGGTTTATTATGACGAATAAAATAGCTTCCGATGCCTTTTTCACCGCCACTCTTAGCATCGCTTTCAGTTGTTTCTGTCGCTTCTATTTGAGAAGGCTCCACTGATTCTGGCTCTGCATTGGCGTGAGCTATCGTGTCTTTATTTGAATCAAGGTTAGTGAGTGGTTGATGATTAACGATTGAATCATGGGAAGAATCAACGCTGGTCTCAGCGTTTGTATCCTTTGAAGTCTCGAGATTACTCTCTCCCTCTATACTTTTCGACATAGCGTCTTCGTTGCTCAATGTCTCGTCGTCTAGCTGATGATTACTCGTTGAAGAACAGGCTGTTAAGAAGAACAGGCTAACGATGAATATGAGTAAGTTTCTCATCATAATGATAAAGCACGAATTAATAAAACATTGTTCGATTGTATTTTATTTGGCTGACGACATCCAGTGATAAGCGGAGTAAACACGAACAGTCACGGTCTTGAAGAGTAAACAAAAGCGTACGGGTTTAGTGCTTAAGAATAATAATTCGAGAGCTCAATTAGGTTGCCCGCCGCTTATCATCTGAAAGGTGGTGTCAGTTAGGCTTGGGGATTCACACGCTATAAGCTTAATCTTTACTGGAACACAGTTCAGAGATTCGGTCACACATGGCTTGGTTGACTGCGAAGTGGGTGTTGAGGAATGCTAGTTGGGCAAGTGCCGATTCAGCGGTGCGCTCGTAGCCTTGGGTAAAGGTTGGTAGCAATTGGGCAAACTTAGGGAAGCGTGCTTCTAGCCTTCTATCCGACATAAATTCATCAACGAATTCAGGCTCAGACTGTTCAGTTTGATCCACAAGATCGATCAAACGATCGAGTGCGTAAGATTGAACGAACCGACTGCCCGACAGCTTTTCGCCTCGGTTATAACGAGACATACCCACATAAAGATTGGTTAGAGCCTCACCAATGATCCAATCTTGGGAATTAGTGTCTGTCTCCCCTTTTATTGGTGAAACACAACACTGTGTATCAAATTCATGTTGCTGCCAAACAATACGCCCTTCAGCAAACGGAATGTGCGCTAACTCGTGGGGTTCAAACACTGCAAACTCACAAAAGATTCCGTCAGCGTACAGAACTTTATAGCCATCGACGGTATTTCTCACTGCGTAGTCGATTGAGTGAATATCAGATAGCCAATGCAAACTGTCTAAGAAATACTGCTTGTGCCCTGTTTGCACTATTGCGAAAAAATCGACATCTGAATACTGATCAAGTCGTTCTGTTTCAATACCTACTGAGCCCAATCCCAGCAAAGCATGAGCCTTACCCGATGCTTCCAAAGACTCCCCAATCGCATCTAAACGCTGGAGTAATTTTTCTGGTGTGTTTATGTGTCTTGTCTGTATCACTTTGTCCGTCTGCATTGCTCAATCCCTATCAAGTTGAATGCCACTCAACCTAACTGATAGTTAGAACATCTAAGAAGCTTAATTTATAAAATGTGTGTTTTGGATAACGATCTGTGCAAGTTATTGTTTGAATTAAGGTGGGATTTAGAGGTGAGAAAGAGTGTGTACAAGCTATAAACAACACTCTTCTATCATGACTTATCTTTTTAGCAGCTCATATTTGCAACAACGTTGACGCCATGCTCACGAAGTTTGCTTTTCTTCCAAGATCTCGCGTCTGCCGACATATGAACAGAGACCGTAAAACCCAATTTGGCACTCATGATACCGATCGACATGCCTAGATTACCCGTGGATCCTACCGCAATGCTGTATTGTTGGAAGAAGTCACGGAATTCAGGTTCGAGCAACTTACTATAGTCATCGCTCTCACACAGTAACCCCGCTTCAATCGCAAGCTTTTCGGCATGCGTTAGTACTTCATAGATACCACCGCGCGCTTTGATTGAACCTGAAATCGGTAAATGGCTGTCTTTCTTCATCATCAAACGCCCTTTTATTGGCTGCCGATAATGAGCTTCTAATGCTAACTTCATTGCAGGGATATCGATAAGCTCAGATTCGATGATGCCATTCGTCACATGAGTTTCAGGGAATGCCTTCACCAGATAAGGAGCAAACCTTTGTAACCTCAAACTCGCATCATGAATATCTTGTTCGCCTAAACCCACATAAAGCAAACCGCGCTCCAGAGTCGTCACATTTGGGTTAAACCAAACCACTTCTTCCAATGCAATCAATTGTTGAAGCAGTGGGAAGTCCGAGATGAGCTTGTCGATATTTAATACAGTCATGGGTGACCTTTTCTGGCTAAGCGCGTACTGCGCAGGTTCAATCATTAGTAAACCTATTTAAACGGTATTTGTGTAATCATTCAATGATCTGTAGGCTAGCCTGTCTTCTCATAAGCAAACAGTAGAACAACCTATGAGCGCCTCTCTTCGTAATAGCATTTTCGTCATGTTAGGGATTCTATTCCTAGCACTTAACCTTCGTGGGCCTTTTACGAGCTTGGCTCCTGTGCTTTCTCAGGTTATGGAAGGCCTCAACCTTACGTCGTCGGCTGCTGGCTTCTTAACAGCTTTGCCACTGTTAACTTTTGCCTTATTTTCACCATTAGTCACCAAGATATCCCAACGAATTGGTCTAGAACCAAGCTTGCTCTTAGGCTTAGTTTTGATCACTACGGGTATTACACTGCGCTCTTTTGGAGCAATTCCGACGTTATACATCGGCACAGTAATGATTGGACTTGGTATCGCGATTGGTAACGTGTTGTTGCCCGTTGTAGTGAAAATTAGCTTCCCTACTCGTATTGCGACAGTCACTTCTTTGTACATTTTTACGATGGGCATCGGTTCGACGTTAGGCTCAAGTTTGATGGTGCCGTTTTCAAATCTAACCTTATTTACGATCACGGGTTGGCAATTAGCGCTGTTAATGAACTTGGTATTTCCAATATTAGCTTTGATGATCTGGTTGCCTAAAATCAGAAAACGCTCATCTTCGGCCAGCAATAACAAGCAACAAGACAAACCTCTGCCGATGAAACAGATGATTAAAAGCGGCGTAGCGTGGCAAGTAACGTTAGCGCTTGGGCTTAACTCATTTACCTTCTACTCTTTGGCTGGCTGGTTGCCACAGATATTGAACGATCTTGGCTACAGCGAAATCGACGCGGGCTACATTTATGGATTTCTGCAATTTTCGACTATGGTTCCAGGGCTGCTGTTACTGCCGTTCTTAGCCAAAAGTGACAATCAACAATGGCTCATCACTCTGTGTGCATCGAGTGTATTTGTTGGATTGATTGGTCTTCTGTATTTGCCTGAGTTTGCGATCTTTTGGGTGGGACTGTTTGGATTAGCCAACTGCTCGACATTTATTATCGCGCTCTCTTTTGTTGGCTTGCGTACATCGAATAGCAGCCAAGCCGCATCATTGTCGGGTATGGCTCAGGGAATCGGTTATGCGTTGGCAGCCACTGGCCCAACGCTGGTGGGTAAGCTTCATGCTCAGACAGATTCTTGGAGTGTGCCGATTCTGTTGGTCGCATCTGTTGCCTTTGCGTGCACGATTTTCGCGGCATTGGCAGCACGAGATAAGAAAGTGAGCGTTTAGGCAAACAGAATGATTATGGTATCGCGACTTTATTTGCTCGCGACTCTATGGCTGACGACGGTTTTGATGTATTCACTTGGCGACAAACCAAATTTGCCTTTAAAGCGCTGACTAAAACGCCCTTCCGATTGGTAACCGCAAGACTGAGCCAACATCGCCACATTCTGCTGTCCGTTTTGCATCAGATAAAGCGCGTGACTCAAGCGAACTTCAGCCAGTACCTCTCGATATTGCATGCCTTCCAGTTTGAGCTTCCGAATCAATGTCCCTCGGCTCATCGCAAATCGCTCCGCCACCGACTCTAATGGATGTTTCTCATCTGGTGAATGTGAAAGGTAATGGCTGAGCTTTTGGCTAAACGAGACGTTGGCACTGACAAACAATAGATGCAACACCCCTTTTTCAGCTAATTGCTGGTACAAGCCCTGCAACCAAAACTGTTGAGTCTCTTTGCTCATGCTCTGTGTATCAAAAGAGAACAGAGCATTGAGTGAGTCTTGTAAGTTTCGATCCGCTTTTACTGTAGGCAGTCCCAGATCATTCGAGCGTTCCTCACTTAAATCAAGCATCGCCTGAGAAGGTTGGAATTGAAAGCTGAACACTCGCGACAAGAAGCGCCCTTTGTGGGGCATGTTCTCAAAACTTAGTGAAGCTGATGCCTCACACAACAACAGCTCAGAATGTGAGAGCTCTGCCGCTGAATCTTTCCAAAACAGGCGCTTACTGCCTGTAATAATCTGAATGATACTAGGGGATAGAATCCTCACATTACGCAGTTTTTGTAACTGCTCTGCACGAAAGATCGTCACTTGATATTGATGATTCATCTCATCCCCTTGTTTACTTATTATGTACGTGTATAAGCTTTAACGTACATAAGCTATTAACGTGTATAAGTTGCGGTCAGTTTAGCTTTGTCTAAAGCCATGCTGTTCAACGTGAATCCAACCACAGCCGACGGCGTATTTTCGTCGAGGTTAAGTTTGTCCGTTGGTAATGCCCAAACCGTGAACTGGTAACGGTGCATACCATCTTTTTCTGGAGGACAAACGCCACCGTAGCCAACTGTACCGTAATCAATGCGACCTTCTTTGCCACCGACTTTAGAGATGTCGACACCGCGAGGTAGCTCGTTCACAGTTGCAGGGATATCAAACGCAACCCAATGCCAGAAGCCACTTTCAGTCGGTGCATCTGGATCATAAGCTGTGATAGCAAAGCTTTTGGTACCTGCTGGTGCATCTTTCCACATCAATTGTGGTGATTGATTATCGCCGTCACAACCCCAACTAGAGTATTCAAAAGTCTTTGCCATTGGGTGACCTTCTTGAATATCGTTGCTGGTTAATTCGAACGCATGAGCAGAGCCTGTAGCCAAAATACTGATTGCCAATACTGATTTGATGATGAGTTTCATGATGGTTCCTCTTATTAGGTATGAGCCCAGTATAGTCCCCTCACTTCGCCTAATAATGACAGTAAGTACACAATTATCTATTTTATTTCAAATAAATGATACTTACTGTATTTGTACTTTATTATTTAAAAGCATGACCCACTCGACAATTTGTTGTTAAAAGAACACTTGTTGACATTCAGGTTACAAATCGCGCCCAAAACTCTTTAGACTCGCCCCACGACTTTTAACGAGAATGATTGGATGCGCAGGTTTACATTAGCTCTTTGCTTGATCTTTTGGCTCCCAACCCTAGTCAATGCCCAAAGTTTGCAAGATAAGTGGCAAACTCTGTATCAACTGAGCTGGCAATCATCCCCACTCTTAGTATCTCAACAAGAGTTGGCTCAGTATCCGAAAGTTCTGCTCCATGAAAATAGCCGCTATCCTGATTTCAACCAATTCAGTTGGGACGACATCGCAGCGTTAGCGTCAATACAAGATCACTGCCAAGCGATTGAAAGCAGTAACCCTTCATTACATGAAGCCATCGAGTTCGAGCTCGCTCTGTGTCAGCAACAAACATTGGATTCGATTTGGTTTGCAGCACACTCCAAACGTCACCCTGCCGGTGGCAGCTTTGCTGGTCGTTATTTAGCCGCTTACCCAGATGTGACCGAGCAGATACGCCCATTTTTGAGTCTTACCAACCCTCAGCACCCTTTATATAACAAACTAGAAAGCCTAAGTGCACAAGGCAGAGAAGCACTGCTCAATGGATACCGCGCTTGGCAACAAGATGATGTGCTTTGGTTAAGTGGCGAACAAGGCTGGAAAGCTATTCCCTTAGATGTTTGGCAACCTATCGCAGAGCAACAAGAGGTATCTTTGGCAGGTGAAACCTGTACTTTTCGTTACAGTAACGTGTGCTTAAACGAGCCTAGCAATGACAATCTGATCATGAAAACGTTGATCTTTACATTGCTGCTAACGTTGCTTTCCGGGCTCGCTAGAGTCTTATACCTAAGAACAAAACAACGAAAAGAGAGGCAGTTCGTTTTACAGCTTCTTACTCATGAACTGCGCACGCCTATTACTAGCCTAGGCTTAACCGTCGAAATGTTTAGAAATCGCTACGATGACTTTTCTGATGAAACTCAAAGTGCGGTTTGGCGTTTAATATCTGACTATCAAAGGCTTTCTCAGCTCACCGAAAACAGCAAAGTGTACCTAAGTTCGGATCAGTCAGAGCCTTTGTTGAAGCAAAACGCTTCATTAGAAGAGTGGCTCGATCATGTCTGTGAAAAGCACAATATTTCTTATCAATGTGAAGCGCGTGAAGTTGAACTGAACCTTCCCTATTACTGGCTAACCATCTGCTTGGATAATCTAATCAAGAATGCCAAACAACATGGTAAAGGTGAGGTTTTGGTAAAGGTCGAACTCGGTGACAAGCTGACGATTGAGGTACAAGACGAGGGGCACTTCCCTTCACCGATACAACGGCTCATGTCTGGTGTCACGCCAAGTGAAACGCACGAACTGGATAACATGGGCATTGGCCTGACTATTGTCGAGCACTTGATGAAGCAAGCGAATGGCCGCCTCATTATTCTTCGTAACCCAACCCGATGTATTTTGGAAATTGCTTATGAACACCCTACTGCTGATTGAAGACGACCAACTGCTTGGACAAGGCCTCGTCAGCTTCTTTGAGTCCAATGGTTACCCATGCCTTTGGGCGAAAGATTCAGAGAGTGCCAGTAAGCAATGGTTCCGCTCCGATCTAGTGATACTGGATCGACAACTCGAAGACGGTGACAGCTTGCGACACCTGCCGAATTGGCTACTCCTCAAAGCGCTTCCTGTGATTGTGTTAACCGCTAAAGTGGAAGTCCAGCAACGCGTAGAAGGCTTAATGGCAGGTGCCAAAGATTACGTCACTAAACCTTTCTCAAACGAGGAGTTGCTTGCTCGAGTCATTACCCAACTTCGTCCGTTAGGGGTGAGCCTACTAAATTACGCCAACATTGAAGTCCGCTTGTCTGAACGAATCGCTTATTTGGATGAAAGCCCGATCACGTTAAAACCTAAAGAGTTCCAGTTATTGGTCTTGTTTGTTCAGAACCAAAGTCGTGTGTTTCATCGTGATGAGTTACTCAATAAGATTTGGGGTTATCAAGCCTTTCCAAGTACCCGAACCGTGGATAATCACATACTGCGCTTGCGCCAGAAGCTGCCAACTCTAAAGATCGAAACACATCGCGGCGTTGGTTACCGCTTGGCCGGGGAATCATAATGAAAGTTACTTCGTTAACCGCACTGATCTACACATTGCCGCTCGCAAGTCATGCGGCATGGTTTACCGACACGCCATTGCAGCACACCTATCAATCTCTACTTGATGACCAACCTCAAGTTGCGTGGCAAGAGCTGCAAATCGCACTCGATCACAAATCACTCGATAGTGAGCTTTGGCTGCCAGTCAAACAAGAGATCCTGAGCCAGACTCAATGTGGAACCTTACTCAAACAAAGTGCTGAGCCAAAACACCACATCCAAGTCAGCTTCATTCGACGCTATGGCCTGTCGTCGCACGGTTATCAAATCAAAGTCTCTGCCGAGCAACTCAGCAAAGGCTCAGAAACTCAAACTCTTTCTTTGGTATCGCCTAAAGGTAAAGTCCTTCTCGATGGACAACTCGCTTCCAATAATGAGTATCAAGAGATTGAAACCAATGAAATGTTCATCAAACCCGAATCTGGTGTTTATCAACTAAAGATAGGTTCAAACCACTATCCTATTGTTGTCGCTTTAGGCAACAGCAAGCGATGGTTAACACTCGAAAGTAAACTCAGCGAACCACATATCGTGATCACGCCACCGAAGGTGATCGACAACTGCCCTAACGCCAATGTGAGTTGGCAATGGTTTGATGAAAACTACAACCTGCTGGGTTACAAAGTGCCAATCAAGACAGCGCAAGCACCCGTTCCCACAGAAAGTCCACTTGGAACCAAAGCCAAGCACTTGAGTGCTTCGGTTGAAATGTTTGAATACCAAGGCGCTATTGAAGTCCAATATGTGCAGCGCGTCGCCGTGCCTTTCTAATGGAAAACCACTAAAGCCAAACAGAAAATAGAGACATATAGGTGACAAAGCACTAGCGCTACTTAGGTGTAATAACCGTAGTTACCCTTTACGGAATCTAAATATGCTCAGCGTACGTCACCCACTCAATCTTTCTAATTTTGCCATTGTGGCTTTAACAACAGCTTGTCTGTTTTCATCCAACGCACAAGCGAGCCAAATAACGCTCACCAGTAACAACAATACCGTCGCTACCTCATCGAATACTTTAGAGGTCGATTGGAACGGCTTAAGCGTTAACAGTGCTGCTCTCACCGTTGATAGCCAACCACAGAAAGCGACCAATCTGGTCATTGGCTTTTCCGATAAAGCTGACTCAGCAAAAATCGCCACTTGGACCTTAGTACCCAGTGGAATAAACGTTAAGGCAGAGCTTAATCAAGACCAGCTCACTTTTCAGTTCAGCTTACCTTCAAATATACAGGTGAAACGAAACAAACCCATCGAATTGGCGTGGTTTGATCTTGCCGAACAACAAACTCAGACACTATTTCTTCCGTTTAGTGAAGGTATGCGCGTGCCTACTGACAACAAGCTTTGGGCAAGTTATCTCGTCGGTAACCATTCTGGAAGTAACACTACTCAAGACTTGAAGATGCCTTTTTGGACAGTACAGCAAAACAATCATTTCATTAGCTATCAAATGGTTAATGCAACCAACAATCAACTGCTCTTTTCAGATGCATCCTCTAATGCTTCCTCAAATACAAAAACCAAAATTGATATGAAGGCAGCACACCAATTTACGATGCTCAATCAGTCACAACCTTTTCTTGTTCGTATCACCCTCGGAGACTCGTGGTTAGATGGTGCCAAACAATACCGAGATTGGCGCATCAATAATGACCAGTCTGATACGCTTGTAGCAAAGCAAAAGCGCAATCCAGATGTAACTAAGTTGATCGGCGCGAGCCACGTTTACCTATTTGGCAAAGACCCATTAAGCATCCAAGATGTGAGTGACTGGTGGGGATTGAAAACATGGTATCTAGAGGGCTCTAAACTCAATGTTTCTGCGGAAGCGAAAAGAGAACTGTCGTCACTATCTAAGGGTAAAGGTTGGTTCAGTCAGTATCACAAACAACTATTGTTGGACTCTATTATCCAGTCATTGCAGGTGTTATATCCTGTTGGTAATCCGACACTCGAAGACAACACGATTAAAGCGCAATACAAAGCAGCACAGGATAAGAAGAACTGGTTGCTAAAGCACGCTTCCCCGTACCTAAGCTCGTCAGATACTTGGGGACAAGCGTTGTCTTCAGACATGGTCGCTAATCTAAATAAGGCAGGTTTAAAAAAACTGTGGCTAGGATTCGACAATTGGATGCCAGCATTCTATCAACCTAACGCTGTGGGTCTGGCAAAACAGTCCGGATATCTGGTCGGTACTTACGATTCCTACAACACCGCAATTCCTGCGAAGCTCAATGACAACTGGCTAACCGCTCAATTACCAGAGCCGATGCGTCAAAGTTGTGCGATTGAACTAGCGGATGGGAGTTTGAAAAAAGGATTTCGTGGAAACGGCTTTTACTTAAACCCGAACTGCCATTTAGAATACGTAAAACAGCGTGCTCAAGACATTATGAGATTCGGCAAATTCAACAGCTTGTTCTTAGATGTTGATGCAACCGCCATGGCACGTGAAGATTACCGCGTCTCTATAGACAGTAATGGCAATACAAACGACGAATCAGACATGCTTTCTGCGTTCAACAACCGAATGAAGTGGCTTAGCGAGCAACCTTCGTTAGTATTAGGCTCTGAAGACGGCAACAGCCTAACAACAAAAGGCATCGCGTTTGCACACGGCTTAGAAACGGTTGGTTTTGGTTGGACAGACAAAGACATGAAAGAGAACCGCCAATCTCCCTATTACTTAGGTCGTTGGTACCCAGACCACAAGCCCGACTTCTTCTTTAAGCCGGCCGAGGTTAAAGAGCCCTATAAGTCGCTACTGTTTTCGCCTCAATATCGAATTCCACTTTACCAAGCCGTTTTCCATGATGAAGTAATCAATACGCACCATTGGCATTCAGACAGCCTTAAGTTCACTAATGTACAAGCAGAACGTGACTTAACCGCCATGCTGTACAACACACCACCGATGGTTCACTTGACCAGAGATGAAGCTTTATCAAGTTCAAGCCAGAGAATCAAAGCACTCAAACACTATCAAGATGGCTTTGAACCAATGCACGAACAGTTATGGGATAAACAGTTAGTCGATTCCGAATGGTTAGATAAGAGCGGCGATGTTCAACAAACTGAGTTCAGTGACGGAAGTAAGATCATTGCCAATTTTTCAGATCAAACCTTTCATCAGAGAGGCCTTAAAGTCTCGCCGAGCGCTATAAAAGCCGTATTGAGCAACGGACAAACGTTAGAGTGGAAATCAGAGCCTAACTAGTTTGAACGTGCCGTTTTTAAGCCTCACCTTATTCACTATTACGGGTTAGCAGGTAGTGTTGTTAACGAGCAAAAATCCACACCTTTGACACTCAGGTACCAATCCCAATCGACACCTAATTCTCTCTATTTTTGTACAAGAAAATTGGGTGCCGACCACAATTTCAAACACAGATGTTTTCACATAAATCTCAAAAGTGATATCAATGCTTATATTGAATGATAATAATACAAAAGAGATATTTTTGATGAAAAAGACCCTACTCACTTGCTGTGCCCTTCTTGCCTTTTCTTCTTCGGCAATCGCTAATGTTCAGTTTTCGAATCCAGAAGGAGCTTTAGGCGAACCTTCTAATTACTCTCAATACCAAAATGTTTTGTCAGTTTCTGAACTTCAAATTTCAGATCCAAACGGAAAGAAAGGCAACAAAGACTATTTTGCGCTCGATAATAACTACGACGGCATTGTGAACAACAACTTCTATGTCGACAAAGAAAGTGAAGCGCTAGTCTTTACCATGAAGAATGACCACCTGCGCAACGAGCTACGCGTTCAGGAAAACTTCCGCACAGACTTAACAAATGAAACATACACATTAAGTTCGGAGGTGGAGATCATAAAACCTGAAGAGTCGATGAAGAACTCAGACTCTAAGCAAGACGAGATTACATTCCTACAAGTACATAACAAAGGCTTAGATGATCTTGGTACTCACAATGTCCCTCACCCTTTGCTTCGTGTTGTATGGAAACGTGACAATAATGGTATTGAAGGGCATTTCTGGGCAATCATTAAAAACAACGCTGTAATTTGTAAAGGATCGTTCGGCAAGAAAAACCAAGACAAGGAAATGTGCAAATCAGACGTAGCATATTCTCAGTATGATTTAGGCAAAGCACCACAAGGCAAACCAACAGCATTTGATTTAATCGTGGGTGATAAGAAACTTATTGTTGACGTAAACGGTGAACGTAAAGTTGAGCAGGATATTGACTACTGGCGTCACCTATTAAGCTACTTCAAAGCTGGCGTATACAACCAATTTACGAATGGACAAAGTGAAGCTCACTTCTACAAGCTAGAGTACACAGAGAAAAAGAGCTAGTTCGGTACTTAGCCTACAACTACATTAGCAATCAGCACTCGCTCAAGCAAACGCCCATTTAAGCGTCGTGCAATCAGACGTCAAAAATCTAGTGGCACAACAAACGTTACAACGTAGCAAGATCAATCAAGCAGAAAGCCGCGTTGATTCTGCACAAGCTGAATACGAACGCGCGATTCAACAAGTGGTACGTTCTCGTAGCTTACTAAAGCGTAACTACGCGTCTCAAGATGAAGTCGATAGCATGGTTGCACAACAAAAAGTAACTCAGGCAGATTTAGAAGAAGCAAAAGCAAACCTCGTTGCAACCAATGACCAATTAACCGTTATCGCTAGTGAGATTGAGCAAGCAAATGCATCCGTGACCGAAGCTCAAGCCCAGAGAGATCAAGCACAGCTTAACCTTGATTACACCAAAGTTTACGCGCCAGCAGATGGCGTGATTGGTAAACGCAGCGTACGTGAAGGCTTGCTGATTCAAGCAGGCGCACCACTGATGAGCTTGGTACCAAACAACCAAGTGTGGATTGAAGCCAACTTCAAAGAGACACAGCTAAGTGGTATTCACAAAGGTCAGACGGTTGAAGTAGAGCTGGATGCGTTCCCGGGGCAGCTTCTTGAAGGTGTGGTAGACAGTTTCTCCCCTGCGACTGGCGCTAAATTTGCGCTCCTACCACCAGAAAACGCGACCGGTAACTTCACTAAAATCGTTCAACGTGTACCGGTTAAAATTACTATTCCAGATCAGCAAGAGTTGAAAGGTCGACTGCTTCCTGGTTTGTCTGTGGTAGCGACCATCGATAAACGAGGCTAGACCATGAGTAACGCTGGTGTTGTCACCCAAACAAATGATGATGACGAGGTTTCGAGACGCCATTGGATCGCCCTATTTGGCGGCTTGATTGGCGCGTTTATGGCGATCTTGGATATTCAGATCACCAACTCGTCTCTCAAAGATATTCAAGGTGCGCTATCAGCCACCTTGGATGAAAGCTCGTGGATCTCTACGTCTTACCTAGTCGCAGAGATGATCGCTATCCCACTCAGTGGTTGGCTTTCTAAAGCGCTCGGTAAACGCCGTTATATCACGTGGACGACAGCCATTTTCACCATTTCATCTTTGTTGTGTTCGTTCTCTTGGAACATGACCTCGATGATCGTGTTCCGCGCGATGCAAGGCTTCAGTGGTGGTGCTCTAATCCCGCTTGCTTTCTCGCTGGTGATTCAGTTATTGCCGGTCAACAAGCGTGCTGTGGGTATGGCACTGTTTGGTGTAACCGCGACCTTTGCTCCATCGATTGGCCCTACCTTTGGTGGCTGGCTGACGGAGAACTTCTCGTGGCACTATATTTTCTACATCAATATTCCGCCAGCTTTGCTTGTGATCACCATGATCCGATATGGCTTGGACGATGAAAAGCTCGACCTTGGCACGCTGAAAAAAGCCGATTGGTTTGGTATCGCCACCATGGCATTAGGGCTAGGTTGTTTGGAAGTGGTGTTAGAAGAAGGTAACCGTGAAGAGTGGTTCAGTTCGAGCTTTATTATTGGCTTGAGTATCGTGTCGGCGGTGAGTTTGGTTTACTTCGTGATAAACGAACTCCAACACAAGAAGCCATTGGTTAACCTGCGGCTATTGCGGGATGGGCAATTTGCGATGTCTTGTATCGCCTATTTGATTCTAGGAATGGCATTGCTCGGCTCTATCTATGTTCTACCGATGTATCTCACTCAAATTCAGCAATATAACGCGATGGAAATTGGTGAAGTGCTAATGTGGATGGGTTTCCCACAGCTTCTGATATTCCCAATTGTTCCAAAGCTAACACAGATCATTAAGCCTAAGTACTTGGTTACCTTTGGCTTCGCGATGTTCGGTTTTAGTTGTTACGTAAATACACACATGACAATCGATTTTGGCGGGCAACAGCTGATTTTATCTATGGTTCTGCGTGCTATTGGTAGTCCGTTCATCATGGTTCCGCTGTCTTTGGTTGCCATGAAGAACATCAGCAAAATGGACACGCCAGACGCATCAACGTTAACCAACGTAATGCGGAACTTAGGGGGCGCTTTCAGCATCGCGATTATCGCTACGCTATTGGATAACAAAACCCGTGAGCACTTAGCACACATCAAGGAGTCGCTACCTTCAGTGAGTCAACTTGGTTGGCAGACGCTTCAGCAACAACAAGCGTTTTTCATTCAGTCAGGAAGTGATGCCGCAACTGCGATGCAACAAGCACAAGCAAGTTTGCTCGGCACAATGCAACGTGACGCAGCCATCATGGCTTACAACGATGTGTTCTTAATGATGACGGCGTTCTTGGCTCTAGCGGCAGTATTGATTCTAAACATGCGTGATTAACGCTAGAGTTTCGGTAAATAAAACTTCAAGCAAAGAACAACATTTCGAATAAAAACTCGAACAATAAAACAGAGAGGTGCGCTTATCGGCTTGCCTCTTTTTTATTTCTAAAACACGTATAACTCCACTAAAATCAGGTAAAAGTCACCTGCGTTTGAAGGCTTTCATAAATGTTATCTAATACTCTTTAATTACCAATAGTTTATTGAGTGTTTGTATGTGATATAGGCACCTTGACAATGTGCAACTTGACACCTAAATTAAACATAACATTTGGTATTAAGGAAAATGGATTTGACCTTACCAACAGACCTTCGAATTTTGATCGTCGACGACTCTAAAAGCGCAACAATACTTATTAAGCAGCAACTGGCTAGTTTGGGAGTTTCGCGCGACTGTATTTTTATTGCGACCGACTATCGAAAAGCCATTAAAGCGGTCGAGACACACTCTTTTCATGTACTCCTCATTGACTACCACTTAGAACAGTCTTTTACTGGCTTTGAGCTGTTGGGCATTCTGTATCGAAACCGCCTCATCGATCATACTGTGGCGACAATCTTGCTCTCTGGGGATATGCGTCAGGAAACAGTATTAACCGCCCTTTCAGGTGAAGCACACCACTTCGTTTCTAAACCGATTAATACTCAAACGTTGGGTAAAAAGATCCAAAGTGCCGTGTCCGTTTCAAAGAAACTCACCCAACTGAATGATTTGTATCCCATTGCCAGTCAAGAGAGATTAGCTCAAGCTTTGGCGATCTCCCCTAATGGTACTAGCGTTCAGTTCGAAGCGACATTGATTGAACATTTAATTGCAGGTAAGAAATGGCAGTTACTCTCTAGCGTCATTAACAACTCCAAAACCAACATGCACCCAACCAAATTGGTGGCTGAGGCGCTGATTCTCGACAGCTTAGGCAAGCCAAATTTAGCCATAGATAAGCTCCACAATTTTCTAATAGCACAGCCACTCTCATTGAGCGTGATTGACTGCTTAAGCTGTATCTATGAAAAACATAAAATGCTGCTGCCTGCTCTTAAATTAGCGATTCGTGCATTTGAGATGACTCCCAGCATCAGCCATCGTGCAATCAGGGCCATCGACTTAGCTGAGAACGCAGATAACACACATATGATCATAAAGTTAGGTGAGATGTATGCAACCCACATTTCAGCTGCTGACATTGATGTCATCCATTCCATTGGTGCGCACTTTAATTCCTTAAAAGCAACGTATCAGCGCGAGACGCAACTAAAGTACAAACGTATTTTGCTTGAGCACGCCAACCAATTCACCGAGTTGGTAAACCTGAAACTTCCGGTAAAACAACAGCAGCAAGTTTTGGCCAGCCTTGCCCTATTTCAGAGCAGCATATTGCTCATCGAAAATAGCCCTCAGATTGCCCACAAAAAAGTGATTAGAGCTTCGACACTGTTAGCGAACAATTTCCACAGCCAACCGACTTATTTGCTCACTCAGTTATTACCCATGCTCGCCCACTTTGGTGAGTACTCTCTTTATCATTTAACAGTGGAATGTCTCAAATCTCGTGGAGAAGCCATAAATCACCAACTTGAGTCCAAAAATGTCGACCCTTCAACGTGTATAAACATTGAAAATTTGGGTTCGATCCAAGAAATAAAGGACTACATTCACAGTTACCCATATTCAGTTGCCGCCAAACTTGACTATATATACGCCGTCAATAAAGCTCATATAGATGAGAAACTTAGCGACGACTATCTAGAAGAAATATTACAGTTAGAACTTCCTCCAAAATGGAATCAATGGATTAGTGATTCATCAAGGTATGGTTTTTCCACTAAGCCGCCTAGCCCATTTTCAACATTCAGCCGACAGGAGTCCACATGCTAGACTTTGATGCTTTAAACGCCTATTTAGACAATGACAGAGACGTCATTTACGCCGTTTTGTCTACATATCAAGAAGACCATGGCAATTCGCTACAAGAGATCGAAGAGTTGGTTCAACAACAAGATTGGGGCAAGCTTCATTTTACCGTGCACACCTTAAAAGGCATTTTAGCCAGCTTTGGTGAAGAAACGGCCACAGTTGCATTGGAAAGAGTAGAACAAAACACACTCAATAAGCTTGCGCCGCAAGATGATGATCTTTCGGTTATCTACAGCGAAATGAAGATCATTAATCAGCAAATCGATGAGGTTCTTAGCACTTATTAGTCGATAGAATTAAAACGTGCATGGCGATACTTAACAGCCGACACAGCTAAAAGAGTTGAGGTGCTTGGAAACATTGAACCTCGACTCTTAACATTTTTCTCATCATTTCTCCTCTCAATTATAGTTCTAACCCACACCTATAAATTCACGTCATTTATCTAGATAAACCGATGTATAACACATGCTTTATAAACTATCCGTCTTAATGTTTTAAACGAAAAACCAACACACTTGATGAGATGCAAAATAGTTAAATATTTGTAGATCTTTTTGTGACATAAACATACGAAATTGCATTTTATTTATTGGTAAAGAAGAAATTGTTATCTACACTCTAATGAAACCAAGCGTTAATCACTTGGTGGCATAATAAAAAAACTAAAACGTTCAGTCGGCTAGATAAGGACAAGGAAATGAACAACGATAGTTTTGCTGCGTTTCAGGGGCTCACGGATGAAACACCCATTACCGAATCATTTTCTACCAGTGCAGACCCTTATGCTCATTATCTGAAAGATATTGTTGGCATTGATCTGCTGTCGCGTGAAGATGAGGTGTATTACGCAAAATTGAATCGCGCGGGTGATAAAAAAGCGCGTGATGTCATGATCGAATCAAACCTGCGCCTTGTTGTGAAAATCGCAAAGAGTTACCTAAAACGTAAAGGCAATAATTTCACCCTGCTCGACCTGATCGAGGAAGGCAACATTGGCTTGATTAAGGCCATCGACAAATACGATCCAGAACCAGGCTATCGTTTTTCAACCTATGCTGTTTGGTGGATCCGCGAAAACATTGAAGCCGCACTCATGAACACGGGTCGAACCGTTCGATTGCCAGCCCACGTGTGTAAAGAAATAAACAGCCTCGCCTCAAAAAAGCTCGATGCAAGCAAAAAAATGAGTAAAGAGGTTTCAATTTCTGAGCTATCAGACAGTTCAGGTGTAAAGGCCGAACGCGTCGATCAACTGGTGGCGTTAAGCGGGTTTATTGACGTGACGACAACGGTTGGAACTAGCCATGCGCCTATGGTGCTTGATCAATGCGAAAGTGAATATATCCCAGACCCTCAACAAGATTGTGAGGATCAATCCTTTACCCAAGCTCTAGAACAAATCATCTATACACTTCCTCCAAAATTACAAAAGGTGCTCATCCACCGTTTTGGTTTCTTTGATAACAAGGTGAAAACGCTGTCTGAGGTCGGACAAATGTTGGATGTGAATGTTTCTAATGAACGTGTTAGACAAATGCAGAAAGAAGCGGTCGAAAGAATTCAAAAACGACTCAAATTTGATGGTTGGGTGTAAGTCGTAACCCAGTTGAGAATTAGTTGAAAATAACGTTAAGCCAAAACAAAGACCTTTAGGGTGAGCCTCCAAGCTTGCCCTTTTTGTTTGCTGATTCGTTAGAAAAATAAAAAGATCGTAAGCACACGAACCCTAAGTCGCTAATCCCTAATGCCTAATGCCTAATGAAAAATGACAAATGCCACACCATTAACTTACCTTAAAGAAGTGACTCGCTCACTGCGCAAAATGAGATAATTGATATAAGTGGTTTCAAGACAATCTTGTTCCCACACTGATAAAATCCGTTTAGCCGCAAAATAATAATCTTTGTTTCTCAACAACATCCCAACGGTGCGGCTAAGCTTTTCAAATCGAACGTGATCGCTCGCAGAGATGTAGTCATCTTCACTTTCAATAATGGGCGCTAAACCATCAGCAAACCAATTATTCAATATTTCTCGCATCTCTAATTCGGACTCAGGCACATCCACACTCGACAACTCTCGATGTTGAGGTGGTGGCACTATGTACTTCGACGCTTGCGGTGAACTGACATAACGATACATGCCCTCACTCCTGTCTAACTGACCCTTCTCATAATTAAGGACATATTTACCTGTTCTCAAGTTTATTTATCGAAACAAACAACAAAAAAATTAAAAAAAGCCATGTATCAATAACTCTACATGGCTTTAATGAGGGCAACTTTACGCTGCCCTATCTCCTTGTTGGCTTAGACTAAATGTCGGTTTAGACTAAAACTAAGCTCTCTCGATTAAATCGAGCTTTGGTCGAAGTCGTTGCCTTGATCAGTTCCAGTTTGAGAATCTGAATCGAAGCTTCCAGAGTCGTCCGTGAAGTCAACACCTTGGTCTTGACCACCTGAACTTGTCCAGTCGCTGCCACCAGATTCCATACCCGCCATGTCCGGTTGCTGTTCTTGCGTAGAACCTTGCATGGTGTATTGATCATCGACCTCAACTTCAACAGAACCGCTAGCACCGTCTATTGAGCTACCCAATTCGTCGTAACCTTGGAATTGGATCTCGCTAGTACCTTCATAACCTTCTGGAAGTTCAACGGATACAGGCTGCTCTAGGTTGCCACTGATTGTGAAGCTACCATCACCGTTATCCAGTGCGTTGCTCACAGTAGCGCCCTCAGGTAAGCCAGACATATCAGCGTAATCAACCGATTCGTTACCACTCACCTCATCTGGAATCGAGATAGAGATGGTATCGCCCGGTGCCGCGGTTACATCGGCTGTACTGTCTTCAGTTTCAGCATCTTGAGCTTGGTCATCAGCTTGTTGAGCCACTTCCACTTGTTGCTCTTCTGTTTCTTGAGCAGCTTGGACTTGTGGTTCATCACTTTGTACTGAATCATCTTCAACTTGGATGCTTAAGCTGTGACTTGATACTTCACCGCCGTCGTTAACTTCAACATTCATCGCTAAATTGCCATCGAAGTCTTCGTTCGGCCAGTAAGTCCACTCACCTTCACCTGATTCGGCAAAGAAGCCAGCATCGTTCGCGTCTGCAACATCAACAACTTGTGCAGAATCACTGACGCCTAACTCATCCACCAGCTGTGCATCCGTGATAGTTAGTGAACCATCATCAGCTAAGGTATAACCTTCGCTCGCCGCTGCTTCATCGCCACTTTGGATATCCACATTGAAGAAGCTTTCGATGCGATTTTCGCCATCGGTCGCTATAAACCCAACTTGAACATCGCCGGTGTAGTCTTCAGCAGGAGTGAATTGATAGTTACCTTGGTTATCGCTCTCAATTACGCCCTGACCTTCCATCAAGCTTACTGACTCAATGCTCAAGCTGTCGCCTTCTGCATCGCTCAGATTCGCTAACATGTCTTCATCAGTGAACGACAAGGTGGCATCCGCTGCGATTTCCGTCGTTGTGGTGCTGTTAACTTCTGGTGCTGCATTCTCTTGCGAGTCACCTTCTTTCACGACTACGCCAGTTTGCTCATCATGAAGCACGCCATCTTTATCAACTACGTACGCAATGTCTGCTTCGCCCGTGAAGCCTGGTGCAGGTGTGAACGTCCAAGTGCCATCGCCATTATCGACAATCTCACCTTGGCTGCGGTCGGCAAGATGAACCAGTTTCACTTCATCATCGCTGTCTGCATCCACATTCTCAGCCAAAGCAATTAGGTCGTCCGCCGTTAGGATGATGGAATCACCCGCCACAGTTTCGAAATCACCTGAATCGATACCATCATCAAACGCTTCCGGCTCATCTCCGTAATCAACCGTTGTTGCGCTTACGGTTACGAAGAACTCACCATGGAAGTCTTCAGGCGGCGTCATTTGAATGTTTGAGATATCCCAGTCGAACAGGTCGATGTATTGACCCGGCTCGGTGATCATCACGGTATTGACACCATCTGTTACCTCGAATCCAACAGGGAAACCTGTCATCACCAAGTTACTTAGTGTTTCTGAATCATCGACTAGGCCAACGTTCAGTCCCAAGTGACCCGTTTCATCTTCGCCGAAGACTAATGGACCGTCATGGTCAGTTGAAATAACCGCGCCATCTGCGACAGGACGTACGTACACAGGAACATCGAGAACCGTTTCGAACTCACCGTCACTCACGACAACTTGTAGGTCAGAAACACCCGCAAAGTCGCCTGTTGGTGTGAATGTCCAAGTACCATCACCGTTGTCTGTAACTTCTCCGCCATCTTCACCGTCTGCGGTGATAATGCGAGAAACAACAAGATCTGCGGTATCAATGTCACCGAACAAGTTCATCAAGTCGCCAGCATCGAAGGTGAACGCGCCATCTTCGTCTGTGGTCATCATTGCGTTGCCGACATTGAATGGTGCGTCGTTAACCGGAATGACATCCACATTCAGCGAGCCATCAACCACTTCTTCACCGTCAGTAGCTTGATAACCGAGTTCTACTAAGCCATTAAAGTCTTGAGTAGTCACTAAGTGATACATGCCGTCTGGTTGCTGAGTTAAGGTCGCATTCGCTGGTGCTCGTACTGTGATGCTCTCAATGCTGATCTCGTCGCCATCAAGGTCTGTCACTTGACCCGCGATGTAAGCAGGGTCAATCACCATGACCACATCTTCTTCGCCTTGCATCTCAATGGTTGGCGCTTCAGGTGCATCATTCACTGGCGTAACATCGATGTTGCCGTCGACTGAAATTGTCTCTTGGCCATCGCTAACGTTAAACGTCATTGGCACATCGCCATTGAAGTTTTCGTTTGGTGTAAATGACCAAGTACCATCTTCGTTATCTAGCAACTCACCCAAGCTAGGGTCGATTTGTAGACCAGAAGCCGACAGCTCGTCTGCGGTGTTATCGATGTCGGTAGCTTGAGCTAACAACATGTCTTGTGTGATAAGAATGGTGCTGTCTTCGGCTGTGGTTAGTTTCACATCCTCCGACTCAGGTCCATCGTTCACAGCCAGAACTTCGATTCCTGCCGTTGTTGTAGCAGTCGCACCGTCATCATCGGTCACGACCACATCTAGGCTGATATCACCATTAAAGTTCTCGTTTGGCGTGAAGGTCACAGACCCGTTATCGTTTTGAACCAAGGTGCCGTCAGAGCCTGTGTAAGTCACACTTTCAAGCGACACTTCACCATCAACGTCAGAGCTATTAGCAATTAACTGCTCAGGGCTGATTGTGATGGTGCCATCTTCGTTCATTTGGTAAGACGTAGAACCCGCTACCGGCGCATCGTTAACATCCGTTACCGTCACACCAATATTGGCATCGACTGTCTCAGTGCCATCAGTCACTGTGAAGCCTAGGTTGACATCGCCATTGAAGTTCTCGTTCGGAGCAAAGCTATAAGTGCCGTCACCGTTATCAGTGAACACACCTTCTGCGCCCGTGTAAGACACGTCAACGATAGACAAGTCATCGCCGTCAATGTCTGCAGCACCTGCTAGTAGGTCTGCATCCGTGAAGATTAGCGTTCCATCTTCCTCAACAGTAAAGTTTTGGTCTTCTGCTGTTGGTAGGTCATTGACTGGGTTAACCGTTAGGTCGACTCCAGCTTGAACAGTTTCAAGGCCATCTGACACATCGAAGCTCAAATCAATGTCACCGTTGAAATCAGCATCCGGAGTGATAGTAAATGAACCATCTTCGTTCGCTGTTACGGTCGCATTGTCACCTGCAGATAGGTTGCTTGCGGTTAGTGCATCACCATCAACATCGGATGCGTTAGCCAGCAACTGCTCTTGAGATAGCGTAATTGAACCGTCTTCATCAACCGAGTAAGCCACGTTTCCGGCCACTGGTGCGTCGTTAACTGCAATAACTTCAATACCAGCGGTAGTCTGAGCCGTTGCACCGTCGTCATCAATAACCGTCACATCAAGGTTGATGTCGCCGTTAAAGTTTTCGTTTGGTGCGAACGTTACCGACCCATCTTCATTTTGAACCAAGATACCGTCTGCACCTGAGTAGCTCACGCTATCAAGCGACACTTCACCGTCCACATCGGAGCTATTAGCAATCAACTGCTCAGGGCTCAATGTGATGGTGCCATCTTCGTTCATTTGGTAAGACGTTGCGCCTGCCACTGGTGCATCGTTAACGTCTGTTACCGTTACGTCGATGTTAGCATCGACCGTCTCTGTACCGTCAGATACTGAGAAGTCTAGGCTTACGTCACCGTTGAAGTTCTCGTTCGGTGCAAAGGTGTAGGTTCCATCGCCATTGTCGGTAAACACACCCTCTGCGCCAGTGTAAGACACGTCGGCAACTGAAAGCTCATCACCATCAATATCAGAAGCACCTGCTAGCAGTTGCTCGTCCGTAAAGGTAAGCGAACCGTCTTCTTCAATGGTGTAAGCGACATCTTCTACAACTGCGATGTCATTCACTGGATTCACAGTAAGGTCAGCCGTTGCAACAACCGTTTCAGTACCATCAGAAAGGTCGAAGCTTAGGTCAATATCGCCATTAAAGTCAGCATCCGGGGTAATGGTAAATGAACCATCATCGTTTGCCGTAACGGTCGCGTTATCACCGGCGGTTAGGTTGGCAGCGGTAAGATCATCGCCATCCACATCAGATGCTTGAGACAGCAACTGCTCTTGAGTCAGAGTAATCGAACCATCTTCATCAATGCTGTATGCCAAGTCACCCGATACTGGTGGATCATTAATTGGAAGAACATCAATACTTGCGCTGGTGGCTACTGTCGCACCGTCTTCATCTGTCACCACTACATCTAGGCTAACATCGCCATCGAAGTTTGCGTTCGGTGCAAAGCTGAATGTGCCGTTGCCGTTGTCAGTAAAGATACCGTCAGCGCCTGTGTAAGTAACACTATCAATCGCCACTTCACCTTCAATATCAGAAGAGTTCGCCAACAGTTGCTCTGCACTGATGGTGATAACTTCATCTTCGTTGACTGAGTAGCTGGTTGAGCCTGCGATTGGCGGATCGTTCACCTCAAGTACGGTGATTCCCGCGGTGGTCGCTTCTGTTGCCCCTTCTTCATCGGTAACAACAACCGCTAAGCTCACATCACCATTGAAGTTCTCGTTTGGCGAGAAGGTGTAAGTGCCGTCACCGTTGTCTTCGAACACACCGTCACTGCCAGTGTAAGTCACGCTATCAATCGCAACCTCACCTTCAATATCTGAAGAGTTGGCTAATAGCTGTTCGTTACTGATCGTGATTGAGTTGTCTTCATGCACAGTGTAAGACGTGCTACCCGCCACTGGTGGATCGTTCTCAGGCGTCACGCTCACATCAATGTTGGCTTGAACCGTATCCGTGCCATCTGACACATCAAAGCTGAAGTTCACATCACCATTGAAGTTCTCGTTTGGCGCAAAGCTGTAGCTTCCGTCACCATTGTCGGTAAGCACACCATCAGCACCAGTGTATGTCACACCTTCGACTGTTAGGTCATCACCTTCAACATCCGTCGCACCCGTTAACAGGTCAGCGTCAGTGAAGTTAAGAACCCCATCTTCACCAATAGTGAATGCTTGGTCTTGTGGCTCTGGCGCATCATTGACAGGTGTTACCGTCAAGTCTAGGCCAGCAGCGACCATGTCCTCTCCATCGGTGACATCGTAACTAAATTCGATATTACCGTTGAAGTTTTCACTCGGTGTAATGGTGAAACTGCCATCGTCGTTCATTTGAACGGTCGCATTTTCATCATTGGTGGTTAGGTTGATTGCTGATAGGTCATCACCATCAATGTCGACAGCGTGCTCTAGCAACTGCTCTTGAGTTAGCGTGATGCTGTTATCTTCGGCTGTAACGGCACTAATATCACCGTCAACTTCTGGAGCATCGTTCGCAGGTGAGATGTGAATCGTCACGTCTTGCGTAGCTGTTGCGGTTGTACCGGTATCAACATCTGTTGATGTTGCATTCACAGTTAGAACCACATCACCATTGAAGTCACCTGAAGGGATAAACTCTAGCCCTTCTAGCTCGCCTGGTTGCAATGACCAAGTGCCATCACCGTTATCGGTACCTGCAGAAAGCGAGCTGCCTTCCGGCACATCTTCAATCAAAATAGTAAGGTTTTCTGAACCATCGGTATCAGTAAGCGCCGCATCAATATCAAGTGGTACAGGTGTATCTTCGGTACCAATGATTTGGTAATCCGCGTCAGACACTGTGATTTCAATGTTATCGATGCCAAACGACTCATCACTTACACCTTGATTCAAGGTTGAACCGAAGCCTAACTCAAGTTGGCCGTCTTCAACGGGTACCGTTAGGTTGATTTGGTGTGCTTGGTCGTTCCAACCACTGAAGCCTTCACCTTGCGACACGCCGTGAACCACTTCGCCGACTTCATTTCCTTCTGAATCGTAAAGCGTTGTTGTGCCATCTTGAGTACGGAACGCAGAATTATCTAACGAAGTAAGCTCTTCGCCACCAACAAAGATTTGGAACGACTCACCATCCCAAGAGTCAATTTCGTAGAAGCTAAACGAGATATTAACTTCGCTCACATCACTTGGAATGTCGTAAGTTTTGCTGACGGCTTCATCACCGCCCGTTCCACCAATACGACCTAGCATGTCACCCGACTCGAAGCCTTGAGAGCTTTCTGTGCCTGTATTCCAACCGTTTGAGCCAGACTCGAAGTTGTCTGAAGCAATCACTAGGTCAGAAGCAATCGACAGCTCTGGCATATCAACCACAGATTGAACATCAATTGTCGCTTCTGCTGGTACTGTCGCGGTACCGTCATTCACGTCGAACGTCACATTCACATTACCGTCGAAGTTTTCATTCGGTGCGAATGTGTAAGTGCCGTCGCCGTTATCTACCAAAGTACCGCTATCTGAAGCCACATTTTCAACCGATAAGTTATCGCCATCAATGTCGCCCGCATTTTGCAGCAGTTGCTCTTCTGTGAAGGTAAAGCTGGTGTCTTCTTGAGTCACAAATTGTGGCTCACCGACTGTTGGCAAGTCATTAACTGGATTAACCGTTAGGTCAGCCGTTGCTTGAAGCGTCGCATCACCATCGGTAATGTCGAAGTTCAAATCAATGTCGCCATTGAAGTTAGCATCTGGCGTGATAGTGAAACTACCATCATCGTTTGCTGTAACTGTCGCATCACCACCAACAGTTAAGTTAGCCGCTGTTAAGTCATCGCCGTCAACATCACTCGCTTGAGCAAGTAATTGCTCTTGGCTCAAGGTAATTGAGCCATCTTCGTCCACGCTGTACGCCAAGTCGCCCGATACCGGAGCATCGTTAACAGGCAGAACATCAATGCTTGCGTTGGTCGCTACGGTTGCGCCTTCTTCATCAGTAACGACAACATCAAGGCTTACGTCGCCATCGAAGTTAGCGTTAGGTGCGAAGCTGAATGTTCCGTCACCATTGTCGGTAAAGATACCGTCTGAACCTGTGTAGTTAACGCTATCAATCGCCACTTCACCTTCGATATCAGAAGCGTTTGCCAACAGTTGCTCTGAACTGATGGTGATAACTTCGTCCTCGTTGACTGAGTAGCTGGTTGAGCCTGCGATTGGTGGATCGTTCACTTCAAGTACAGTAATACCCGCGGTGGTCGCTTCAGTTGCGCCCTCTTCATCAGTTACGACAACATCAAGGCTAACTTCGCCGTTGAAGTTTTCGTTTGGTGAGAAGGTGTAAGTACCGTCACCGTTGTCTTCAAAGACACCGTCAGCGCCAGTGTAAGTCACGCTATCGACTGCCACATCACCTTCAATGTCAGAAGAGTTAGCAAGTAACTGTTCGACACTGATGGTAATTGAGTTGTCTTCATGAACGGTGTAAGACGTGCTACCTGCAACCGGTGGATCGTTCTCTGGTGTCACGCTGACATCAATGTTGGCTTGAACTGTATCCGTGCCATCTGACACATCAAAACTGAAGTTCACATCACCATTGAAGTTCTCGTTTGGCGCAAAGCTGTAGCTTCCATCGCCATTATCAGTAAGAACACCATCCGCACCTGTGTAAGTAACGCCTTCAACCGACAGGTCATCCCCATCAATGTCAGTCGCACCTGTCAGCAAGTCTTCATCAGTGAAGTTCAAGATGCCGTCTTCGCCGATGCTGAACGTATGATCTTGTGGTTGTGGAAGGTCATTGACTGGGTTAACGGTTAGGTCAGCCGTCGCAACCAGCGTATCTGTACCATCGCTAATGTCGAACGTTAGGTCAATGTCACCATTGAAGTTCGCATCTGGCGTAACGGTAAAGCTGCCGTCATCGTTAGCAACAACCGTCGCGTCTCCATCAACAATCAAGTTAGAAGCAGTAAGGTCGTCGCCATCTACATCACTCGCTTGCGAAAGAAGTTGCTCTTGGCTCAAGGTAATCGAACCGTCTTCCTCAACACTGTATGCAAGGTCACCTGATACTGGTACATCGTTGATTGGTAATACATCAACCGTAATAAACGTATCAACCTGAGCGCCGTCTTCATCTTGAATGGTTACATCCAATTGAACTTGGCCGTTGAAGTTTTCATTCGGAGCGAAGCTACATGTACCGTCACCATTGATAGAGAAGATACCGTCTGGACCGTCGTAGTTGATCTCAACAAGCTCAACATCACCTTCAATATCAGAAGCGTTCAACAGAACTTGAGACTCATTGAAAGTCAGTACTGAATCTTCATCGATGGTGTATGACGTTGGGCCAGCAACTGGCGGATCGTTCACCTCAAGGACTGTAATACCCGCCGTTGTTGCTTCAGTCGCACCATCTTCATCCGTCACGACAACATCTAGGCTAACTTCGCCATTGAAGTTCTCGTTTGGAGAGAAGGTATATGTGCCGTCACCGTTGATTTCCAGAACACCGTCGCTACCACTGTAAGTCACGTTATCAATTGCGACTTCGCCTTCGATATCCGAAGAGTTCGCTAGCAATTGTTCGTTACTGATCGTAATAGAGTTGTCTTCATGAACCGTGTAAGACGTGCTACCCGCAACCGGAGGATCATTCTCTGGCGTCACGCTCACATCAATGTTAGCGGTTACCGTATCGGTTCCATCTGATACATTGAACGAGAAGTTCACATCGCCATTGAAGTTTTCATTCGGCGCGAAACTGTAGGTGCCATCGCCATTATCGGTTAGGACACCATCTGCGCCAGTGTAAGTTACACCTTCAACACTTAGGTCGTCCCCTTCAATGTCCGTTGCACCTGTTAATAGGTCTTGGTCATTGAACGTTAACACGCCATCTTCGCCGACTGTGAATGCGTGGTCTTGTGCTTCTGGACCGTCATTTACTGGTGAAACTGTTAACTCAAGGTTGGTAGAGACAACATCATCACCATCAGACACATCAAACGTAAAGCTCACATCGCCATTGAAATCAGCATCTGGCGTTAATGTGTACGTACCATCACCGTTATCGGTAATCGTAACGCTCTCATCATCGGTTGCTAAATTCAGAGCCGTCAACTGATCGCCATCTAAATCACGCGCATTAGCCAATAAGTCTTCTTGCGTAATGATGATTGAACCATCTTCTTCAACCGTTGCAGAAACCGGAAGTGCTTCAGGTGCGTGCTCAATGTGTGCGCCTGTCGCGTTAATGTAGATGGTTTGAGATACCGTTTCAGAATCATCATTCGATAACTCTGTCGCAGTTGCGGTTACATGAACTTCAAGCTGCTCATTGAAGTCTTCTGGTAACTGGATTTGTAACGCATTTTCGATAGCCGTTGTTGGTAAGTTCACCGTACCATCAGGGCCAACCGTTACTTCACCGCTGTAGATTTGGCTGTTCACTTCACCGACATCGATTGTGAAGTTGAAGTCAGAATAGTCAGCATCACCGCCGCCATACAAATCTTCAAATCCGTAAACTAGCTCGCCGTCTTCATTAACCGTAGTACGAGTATGTTCGATACCATCTTGGTTTAGCTGAGAGCTTGAACCACCATGGAAGATCGCGTCACCATTTTGGCCTTGAATCACTGTCTCGGTTCCATCAGCAGCCACAAAGACAAGTTGAGGATCAACCGTATCCATGTTCGCAGGCGAACCATCCTCAGCACGGAACTCGTACTGACCGTCTTGCATCGCATCAAAGTCGTTGTGCTGATGTCCGTTTGGAATTAAGAACAGGTTAAAGCTTTCGCCTTCCTCGACTTGGAAGCTGAATTGATCTTGCCCTGGAACAAGGTCGCCGCCACCACCAACTTGTGATGCGTTTTCGTAAACAACTTCAACACCTGTGATGTTGCCATCTTCGTCTACTTTGTAGTAACCCGCAGCGTTTTGGTAGCCAGCCGTCTCACCTTCAAACGTTACTGTGATTTCAGTGTCGTTGTAACTGGTGATACCGTTCTCTTGGTCATTCAGAACGCCTTCGTTATCGTATTGAATAACCGAACCTTCTGGCACACCATCTACTGTAACAGTGAGTGTTTCAGACAAGTCTTGGTCGACAAGTGCCGCAGCAATGTTCAGTTCAACAATACCGCCTGGCTCAACCAAAATCGCCTGGTCGTCGACGTTAACACCATCACCATCCGTGATAACTAAGTCAGGCGCATCAGCAACTGCTTCAATGTGAACATTAATGTCTTGTTCAACTTCATCCGTACCGTCTGTCACAGTAAAGCTGAACTGCAGATCACCACTGAAGTGCTCTTCAGGAACGAAGCTGAACGTGCCATCGCCGTTGTCGGTTACTGTGCCTTCATCACCAGAGTAATTGATGCTGGTAACGCTTAGGTCGTCGCCATCAATATCAATTGCAGCACTCAATAGATCTTCTTGAGTGAACAGGATGCTGCCATCCTCTTCGATGTGGTACATTCCTGGAGCAACAATTGGAATGTCATTCACCGGATTAACGGTCAATGTCATATCATTAGACGTGCTCAGCTCACCGTCGCTCACCTCATAAGTGAATGCAATATCGCCATTGAAGTTCTCTGAAGGTGTCACTGTGTACGTGCCATCACCATTGTCTACAATGCTGGCATTTGGATCGTTAGTTTCAAGCGCGCTTGCAAACAACTCATCGCCATCTTGGTCGCTCGCGTTCTCCAACAACATTTCTTGTGTAACGAGGATTGAACCATCTTCGTCGACATCTGCCACCATTGGCGTCGCTTCTGGCGCATCGTTGACGAACTCAACTTTTAGGTCGATGTTTGCGGCAACCACATCAGTGCCATCGCTCACATCAAACGCTAAGTCAACGTTACCGAAGAAGCCCTGCTCTGGTGTTAATGTGTATGTTCCATCGCCATTGTCTGTGACTTCTACCGTGTCGCTTGCACTCGTCACATTCACAACTGACAGTTCGTCGCCTTCAATGTCTGTCGCTTGTTCTAATAGTTCAGCTTCGGTAATGGTAATCGCTTGACCGTCTTCCGTAGTGAAAGACATGTCAGGCACGTCTGGAGCATCGTTGATAGGGTTTACGGTTAGGTTGAGGTCAGCCGCAACAGTTTCGATCGCGTCAGTGACATCATAAGTAAACTCAATCTCACCAAAGAAATCTGCACTTGGTGTAATAGTGAAGCTACCGTCTGGGTTTTCTACAACAACCGCATTTGGATCGTTGGTCGCTAAGTTAACGGCTTCAAGGTTGTCGCCATCGACATCCGTCGCATTCGCTAACAGATCCTCTTGAGTGATAGTGATTGAACCATCTTCATCAACAGCGGCTTCAATTGGACCACCAACCTCTGGGCCTTCATTGACAATTTCAACGTCAACTCTTGCTGTACTTGGTGCGCTTGCTTGGCCATCACTGATATCGAAAGTCAGATTCACTTCACCGTAGAAGTCTTCTGCAGGTTCGAAGGTAAAGGTATTATCACCGTTATCCGTTAACGTACCTTGCGTTTGGTCTGCAAGTAATAGGTTTTCGACATGAAGAATGTCGCCATCAACATCGGTAGCACCAGACAATAGGTCTTTCGCTTCGATGATCATGGAGCCGTTTTCAAGCATTTGGGTGTGCAATGGTTCACCCGGAACCGGCACATCATTGACTGGTACGACCGTTAGGTCTAGATGCGTTGCAACTTCATCAGTTCCATCAAACACCTTGTAGTCGATGTCGATTTCACCATTGAAGTTTTCATTCGGCATGAAGGTAAACGTACCATCGCCGTTATCAACTAGCTCACCGTTATCACCACCGTAAGTGATGTCAGAAATAGACAGCGTATCGCCTTCCACATCTGTGGTGTTCGCTAGCAAGTCATCTGCACTGAACGTGATACCTTCATCTTCATCTGTCGATAGAACAATCGGGCCAGAAACGATTGGCGCATCATTTACTGATTCGAAATTGATATTGATGATATTGCTGTCTGTCAGCTCACCATCGGTAACTTGGTAACCAAGTTCGATTTCACCATGGAAGTTTTCATCCGGTGTTACCGTCCAAGTGCCATCACCATTATCGGTGAGTGTTGCATGCTCTGAGTTTTCACCCACTAGCTCTAGATTTTCAATATCAAGGTCGTCGCCATCAATATCAGATGCTTGCGCCAGTAGTTGCTCTTCGGTAATCACAACCGAAGCAAACTGGGCAGAACCATCGGTATCGACAGTAATATTCGGAAGATCAGCCGTTAACTCGATTTCGTTGTCACCCGCATGGATATTCAACTCAACCGTTTCAGTAATCTCTGAGCCATCGACACCAATCGATGTAAACACCGCTTCATCATGACAAGTTTGTGACACTGTCATGTTTTGAACGACGTAAGTACCATTACCTTGCACGGTACCGAGCTCAAAGTAGGACACTGGTTGATCAACCGTTAGCGTGTAATCTGTCTCGAAAGTACCACGGTCTTCTTTGTGGTAAGTCATCGAGTCAATTAGGTCGCCATCCTCATTGAACGCTTTGATTTCTACTTCTGTAAAGTGACGAGACTCTTCCATGAACCAGCCACCCAAACCATCTAGGTGGAAACTGATTTCATTGATGTCTTGACCTTCAACTGAAACCGTCAGTTTCTCATCACCACTTAAGCCTTGGCGGTCAGTATCACCGATACCATGACCAATGTGGGTGTTGCCATTCCAGGCACCAAGAGGGTCATCGTTACTTTGAACAGTTACCGTTAAGTCACCATCTGAGAACTCACGCGTATAAGGGTCAACTTCTGTACCCCAATCATCCACACTCGCGTTATCGTCAAACGTACCGATTTGTGTGGTGTGTGTACCTTCAGCAAGAGCATCTTCACTTGGAACAAAGCGCACTTCGGTATCTGCAGGAACTTCTTGTCCTACTTCCAGTACCACCCATTCGTCATTAACATTTGCTTCAATGATGCCGTTTTCTGGCGCTTGGTCTAAACGTAGTGCTGGTTCTTCACGAAGTGTCACACCAACTGTTTGGTCTTCTTGCGCTTGGATGAAGATTTCATCGCCCGCTTCTGGCGCATCGTTGACAGGGTTAACCGTCAAGTCGAGTGTCGTCAGAACTTCATTCTCACCATCACTGATACTGTATGTGAAGTCCAACTCGCCATTGAAGTTTTCTGTGTGCGTAATAGTGAATGAACCATCGTCATTAGTAACAATTGTCGCATCTGGATCGTTGGTTTGTAGGTTAGATGCCGTTAACTCATCACCTTCAACATCGGTCGCATTAGCGAGTAACTGCTCTTGAGTAATGGTGATTGAATTATCTTCGTCGACTTCAGCCTGAATACCAGATGTTTCAGGGCCGTCATTCACAGCAATAACATCGATGCCAGCGGTTGTAGTTGCGGTTGCACCGTCTTCGTCAACGACAACAACGTCTAGTGAAATATCACCATCGAAGTTTTCATTTGGCGTAAAGGTGTAAGTACCATTGCCATTATCAACAAAAGAGCCGTCATCACCGGAGTACGATACTCCAGACAGTGATACATCGCCTTCTACATCGGAAGAGTTTGCCAATAGTTGCTCATCACTGATCGTGATTTGGCCATCTTCTTGAACGGTGTACGATGTTGAACCTGCAACTGGTGGATCATTCTCAGGCGTTACGCTGACATCAATAACAGCTGATGTTGAATCAGTACCGTCAGAGACATCGAATGAGAATTGAACATCACCATTGAAGTTCTCGTTTGGAGCAAAGCTATATGTGCCGTCGCCATTATCGCTAAGAACACCATCTGCACCAGTGTAGAGCACGTTTTCAATCGACAGCTCGTCACCATCAACATCCGACGCGCCTACAAGCAGGTCAGCATCGGTGAAGAGTAACGTACCGTCTTCTTCAATCGTGAACTGTTGATCTTGCGCTTGTGGCAAGTCATTAACCGGATTCACGGTAATGTCTAGGCCAACTTGAACTGAACCACCATCGTTATCGATGATATCGAAGTTCAGATCTAGGTCACCGTTGTAATCTGCGTTCGGTGTGATGGTGTAGCTGCCATCATCATTGTGTTGGATGGTCGCATTTTCATCAGTAGATAGGTTGATAGCTTCTAAGTTGTCGCTATCGATATCACCTGCTCTTGCTAGCAATTGCTCTTGGCTTAGCGTGATGGAGCTATCTTCATTGATGGTGTAAGCCAAATCGCCCGATACTGGCGCATCATTGATTGGCAATACATCAACGTTAATGTGTGTTTCAACCGTTGCGCCATCTTCATCTTGAATGGTCACACCCAGTTGAACCTGACCATTGAAGTTTTCGTTGGGTGCAAAGCTGCATGTACCATCACCATTTACAGTGAAGATACCGTCAGAGCCATCGTAGTTAATGCCAACAAGTTCTACATCTCCTTCGACATCCGAAGCATTCACAAGAATCTGAGATTCACTGAACGTCAGAACCGAATCTTCGTCAATGGTGTATGACGTTGGACCCGCAACTGGTGGATCGTTCACTTCAAGAACGGTAATACCTGCTGTGGTTTCATCAATTGCACCTTCTTCATCTGCAACAATCACATCAAGGCTGATATCACCGCTGAAGTTTTCATTAGGAAGGAAGGTATAGCTGCCATCGCCGTTATCTTGGAACACACCATCAGTGCCACTGTAAGTCACAGTATCAACCGACACCGCACCTTCAATATCCGAAGAGTTAGCTAGCAACTGTTCATCAGAAATTGTGATGGCATTGTCTTCATTGACCATGTATGAGGTTGAACCCGCAACTGGCGGATCGTTCTCAGGAGTCACACTCACATCAATGTTAGCGCTAACGGTTTCTGTGCCATCAGACACATCGAAACTGAAGTTCACATCGCCATTGAAGTTCTCGTTTGGCGCAAAGGTATAAGTACCATCACCGTGGTCGGTCAGTACGCCATCACCACCTGTATAGCTAATACCTTCAACGGTTAAGTCGTCGCCATCAATATCGGTGGCACCGGTAAGTAAGTCGGCGTCTGTAAATTGAAGCGTACCGTCTTCTGCGATACTGAATTGTTGGTCTTGAGGAACCGGCAAGTCATTAACTGGGTTAACAGTAAGATCGGCGGTTGCTTGAACCGTGTCAGTACCGTCAGTGATGTTGAATTGAATATCAATGTCACCGTTGAAGTTTTCATCTGGCGTAATCGTGAAACTGCCGTCATCGTTAGCTACAACCGTCGCATCACCACCAACTGTTAAGTCACTTGCGGTTAGATCTTCGCCTTCTACATCGGACGCTTGAGACAACAGCTGATCTTGGCTCAGTGTGATTGAACCATCTTCGTTAACGTTGTAAGCCAAATCACCAGACACTGGCGCATCATTGATTGGTAATACGTCAACATTGATGACGGTTTCCACTTCTGCACCATCTTCATCACGAATGGTGACATCAAGCTGAACTTGGCCATTAAAGTTCTCATTTGGAGCGAAGCTGCAAGTGCCGTCACCATTTACTGAGAAGATACCCTCAGGGCCATCGTAGCTAATACCAACAAGCTCAACATCCCCTTCTACATCTGAGGCGTTAAGCAACACTTGAGACTCACTGAAGGTAAGTACTGAGTCTTCATCAATGGTGTAAGACGTAGGGCCTGCAACCGGCGGATCGTTCACTTCAAGAACATTGATGCCCGCGGTCGTTGAGTCGGTCGCACCATCTTCATCAGCAACAACCACATCCAGTGCAATTTCACCGCTGAAGTTCTCATTTGGCGAGAAGGTGTAAGTGCCGTTACCATTGATTTCGAGGACACCGTCGCTACCAGAGTAAGTCACGCTGTCTATCGATACATCACCTTCAATATCTGAAGATGTTGCCAATAGTTGTGCATCAGAAATGGTAATCGAATTATCTTCATTCACCGTGTAGGACGTTGAGCCCGCAACAGGCGGATCGTTCTCAGGAGTCACGCTAACATCAATGTTTGCAGACACGGTATCGGTACCGTCTGACACATCGAAGCTAAAGCTCACATCACCATTGAAGTTTTCGTTTGGAGCAAAGCTATATGATCCCTCACCCAAGTCAGTCAGTACGCCATCAGTGCCTTCATAAGTGATGCCCTCAACCGTCAGGTTATCACCTTCAACGTCTGTCGCGCCTGTAAGCAGATCCGCGTCTGTGAACTGTAAAGTACCGTCTTCTGCAATACTGAACTGTTGATCTTGAGGTACTGGTAGGTCGTTTACTGGGTTAACCGTTAGGTCAGCCGATGCTTGAACGGTATTGGTGCCATCAGAGATATCGAAGCTGATATCAATGTCGCCATTGAAGTTCTCATCTGGCGTGATGGTGAAACTGCCATCATCGTTAGCTACAACCGTTGCATCACCACCAACCGTTAGGCCGCTAGCCGTAAGGTCATCGCCCTCTACGTCAGATGCTTGAGAAAGCAATTGCTCTTGGCTTAGACGAATCGAACCATCTTCATCGATTGAGTACGCTAGGTCACCCGATACAGGCGCATCATCAACCGCTGTTACGCTTACGTCGATGTTCGCTGACACTGTATCGGTACCGTCAGATACATCGAAACCGAAGTTTACATCACCATTGAAGTTCTCATTTGGTGCGAAGGTGTAAGTTCCATTACCGTTGTCAGTAAGAATGCCGTCACCACCATCGTAGGTCACACCTTCAACCGTTAGGTTATCACCTTCAATGTCGGTAGCGCCTGTTAACAGGTCGGCATCAGTAAAGATTAACGTGCCGTCTTCTTCAACGCTGAACTGTTGTTCTTGAGGTACTGGCAGGTCATTAACTGGGTTAACGGTTAGGTCAGCTGATGCTTGAACCGTATTAGTACCATCTGAGATATCGAAGCTGATATCGATGTCACCATTGAAGTTCTCATCTGGCGTGATGGTGAAGCTGCCGTCATCATTAGCTACAACCGTCGCATCTCCACCAACCGTAAGGTCGCTAGCTGTCAGGTCATCGCCTTCAACATCTGACGCTTGCGATAGCAATTGCTCTTGGCTTAAACGGATAGAACCGTCTTCATCGATTGAGTACGCTAGGTCACCAGACACAGGCGCATCATCAACCGTAGTCACACTTACATCGATGTTGGCAGAGACCGTATCGGTTCCGTCTGACACATCGAAGCCGAAGTTTACGTCGCCATTGAAGTTCTCATTTGGCGCAAAGGTGTATGTACCATTACCGTTGTCGGTAAGAATACCGTCGCCACC
>NZ_JBFRNC010000017.1:0-44577 GCF_041470825.1 Vibrio sp. 10N.261.55.A10
GGTGTTGTAGCTAAAATCTTCGCTTAATAGCATTTAGATTTTTGCACTCTCTTCATTAGAAGAGCACGCATCTGAAAAGGGGAGCTTCGGCTTCCCTTTTGTTTTCTCAAAAGAAATATTACCTTCCATCTATCTTCTTCCCTCTCGATACAAAACCAACTTCCAATAAATTGCGATTATTTTTCCAACACTACTTGCATACTAAAGTGTGATCTGTATAATGCATCGCACTGGCTAACGCTGGTTGTGAACCAATGAGCACTGAGGAGTAGGTCTTACCTAGTAATGTATACTCAGCTTATGTTCGCGGTTAATAAAAATAGTAAACTTCTTGTTTACTTCAAAAGTTAACTGACAATGCGTCCTAATTTTGGGTGCTACGGTTTCACATAAATCAATCGGCATTCTCTCGTTTTATCGGGTTTGAGTGGCGATATTGTTTGTGTAATTTTTAATAATTGGAGCTCTGTCTCATGCAGAACCAACGTATTCGTATCCGCCTTAAAGCGTTTGATTACAAGCTAATCGATGCTTCAACTGCGGAAATCGTTGAAACAGCAAAACGTACTGGCGCACAGGTTCGTGGTCCTATTCCACTTCCTACTCGTAAAGAGCGTTTCACTGTTCTTACCTCTCCACACGTCAACAAAGATGCACGTGATCAGTACGAAATCCGTACTCACAAGCGTTTGATCGACATCGTTGAGCCAACAGATAAAACTGTTGATGCTCTAATGCGTCTTGATCTTGCAGCTGGCGTTGATGTTCAAATCAGCCTAGGTTAAGGGAGATAAGAATAATGATTGGTCTAGTCGGACGTAAAGTGGGTATGACCCGCGTATTTACTGAAGAAGGCGTTTCTATCCCAGTAACTGTTGTTGAGGTTGAAGCGAACCGTATTTCTCAAGTTAAAACTCTTGAGACAGACGGCTACGCAGCAATCCAAGTAACTACTGGTGCTAAGAAAGCTAACCGTGTAACTAAACCTGAAGCTGGTCACTTCGCGAAAGCGGGTGTAGAAGCAGGTCGCGGTCTTTGGGAATTCCGTTTAGAAAACGGCGAAGAGTTTGAAGTTGGCGCTGAGCTAAACGTAGAACTTTTCAACGAAATTAAAAAAGTAGACGTTACTGGTACATCTAAAGGTAAAGGCTTCCAAGGCGCTATCAAGCGTTGGAACTTCTCTACTCAAGATATGACTCACGGTAACTCTTTGTCTCACCGCGCACCGGGTTCAATTGGCCAATGTCAAACTCCAGGCCGCGTGTTTAAAGGCAAGAAAATGGCAGGTCACATGGGTGCTGAGCGTGTAACGACTCAAAACCTAGAGATCGTACGTGTTGACGCTGAGCGCAATCTACTCCTTATTAAAGGTGCAGTACCGGGCTCAACAGGCGGAAACGTGATCGTAAAACCTGCTGTTAAAGCATAACGTCTAGGAGTAAGTAATGGAATTGATGGTTAAAGGTGCTGATGCACTAACTGTTTCCGAGACTACTTTCGGACGTGACTTCAACGAAGCTCTTGTACACCAAGTAGTTGTTGCATATGCAGCAGGTGCTCGTCAAGGTACTCGTGCTCAAAAGACTCGTTCTGAAGTATCTGGCGGTGGCGCTAAGCCATGGCGTCAAAAAGGTACTGGCCGCGCACGTGCTGGTACAATTCGTAGCCCAATCTGGCGTACAGGTGGTGTTACTTTTGCTGCGAAACCACAAGATCACAGCCAAAAAGTAAACAAAAAAATGTACCGCGGTGCTATGAAGAGCATTCTTTCTGAGCTAGTTCGTCAAGAGCGTTTAATCGTTGTTGATAACTTCTCTGTAGAAGCACCAAAAACAAAAGAACTTGTAGCTAAGCTTAAAGAGCTTGAGCTAAGCGACGTTCTGATTGTGACTGGCGAAGTAGATGAAAATCTATTCTTAGCTGCTCGTAACCTATACAAAGTAGATGCACGTGATGTTGCTGGTGTTGATCCAGTATCACTAATCGCTTTCGACAAGGTTCTAATGACTGCTGACGCAGTTAAGCAAGTTGAGGAGATGCTAGCATGATCACTGAAGAGCGTATCTTAAAAGTTCTACGTGCTCCGCACATCTCTGAAAAAGCAACTATGGCAGCTGAGAAAGCGAACACTATCGTTTTCAAAGTAGCTAAAGATGCAACTAAGAAAGAGATCAAAGCAGCTGTAGAAAAGCTATTTGAAGTTGAAGTTAAGTCTGTAAATACTCTTGTATTAAAGGGTAAGACCAAACGTCAAGGTATGCGTGAAGGCCGTCGTTCAGACGTTAAGAAAGCCTACGTTACTTTGAAAGAAGGTCAAGATCTTGACTTCGTTGGCGGCGCGGAATAACAGGAGTAGTAAAAATGGCTATTGTTAAATGTAAGCCGACTTCCCCTGGTCGTCGTCACGTCGTTAAAGTTGTTAACGCTGACCTACACAAGGGTAAGCCATACGCACCACTTCTAGAGAAAAACTCTAAGAACGGTGGTCGTAACAACAACGGTCGTATTACAGTACGTCACATCGGTGGTGGTCATAAGCACCATTACCGTGTAATTGACTTCAAACGTACTAAAGATGGCATCCCAGCGAAAGTTGAGCGTCTAGAATACGATCCAAACCGTAGTGCTAACATCGCTCTAGTTCTGTACGCAGACGGTGAGCGTCGTTACATCATTGCACCTAAAGGTGTTAACGCAGGCGACCAGATTCAATCTGGCGTAGATGCTGCAATCAAAGCAGGTAACACTCTGCCGATGCGCAACATCCCAGTAGGTTCTACTGTACACTGTGTTGAACTTAAGCCTGGTAAAGGTGCTCAACTAGCTCGTTCGGCTGGTGCTTATGCTCAAATCATCGCTCGCGATGGTGCATACGTAACTATCCGTCTACGTTCTGGTGAGATGCGCAAAGTTCTTTCTGAAGGTCGTGCAACGATCGGTGAAGTTGGTAACTCTGAGCATATGCTACGTGAACTTGGTAAAGCTGGTGCTTCACGCTGGCGCGGCGTACGTCCAACCGTACGTGGTGTAGTAATGAACCCGGTGGATCACCCACATGGTGGTGGTGAAGGCCGCACATCTGGTGGTCGTCACCCAGTTTCTCCTTGGGGCGTTCCTACTAAGGGCTTCAAGACTCGTAAGAACAAGCGCACTGACAAGTACATCGTACGTCGTCGCACTAAATAATTTATAAAGAGGAATCGCCATGCCACGTTCTCTCAAGAAAGGTCCTTTTATTGACCTACACTTGCTGAAGAAGGTAGAGAAAGCGGTGGAAAGCGGAGACAAAAAGCCTATTAAGACTTGGTCCCGTCGCTCAATGATCATCCCAACAATGATTGGTTTGACCATCGCTGTCCATAATGGTCGTCAGCACGTTCCAGTTTTCGTTACCGAAGAAATGATCGGTCACAAACTGGGCGAATTTGCACCAACTCGTACTTATCGCGGTCATGCTGCAGATAAGAAAGCTAAGAAGAAATAAGGAGTAGATGATGGAAGCTTTAGCTAAACATAACTTTGCTCGTATTTCTCCACAGAAAGCTCGCTTAGTTGCAGACCAAATTCGCGGTAAGTCGGTAGACCAAGCTCTAGAAATTCTAACTTTCAGCAACAAAAAAGCTGCTGTATTAGTTAAGAAGGTTCTTGAGTCAGCTATCGCTAACGCGGAACATAACGAAGGTGCAGATATCGACGATCTAAATGTCGCTAAAATCTTCGTAGATGAGGGCCCTATCATGAAGCGTATTATGCCTCGTGCTAAAGGTCGTGCGGATCGTATCTTGAAGCGTTCAAGCCACATCACTATTGTTGTAGCAGATCGCTAAAGACTAGGAGAGTAAGCAATGGGTCAGAAAGTACATCCTAATGGTATTCGTCTTGGCATCGTTAAGCCTTGGAATGCTACATGGTTTGCTAATACCAACGAATTCGCTGACAACCTAGACGGCGACTTCAAGGTACGTCAGTTCCTTACAAAGGAACTACAAAAAGCATCATTATCTCGTATCGTTATCGAGCGTCCAGCTAAGAGCATCCGTGTGACTATTCACACTGCTCGTCCTGGCGTTGTTATCGGTAAGAAAGGTGAAGACGTAGAGAAGCTACGCGCAGCTGTAGCTAAAATCGCAGGTGTACCAGCGCAAATTAACATCGCTGAAGTACGTAAGCCTGAGCTAGATGGTCAGCTTGTAGCTGATAGCATCGCGTCTCAACTAGAGCGTCGTGTTATGTTCCGTCGTGCAATGAAGCGTGCGGTACAAAATGCTATGCGTCTAGGCGCTAAAGGCATCAAAGTACAAGTAGGCGGCCGTCTTGGCGGTGCTGAAATCGCACGTTCTGAGTGGTACCGTGAAGGCCGTGTGCCTCTACACACTCTACGTGCAGACATTGATTACGCAACTTCTTCGGCTCACACTCAATACGGTGTGATCGGCATTAAAGTTTGGATCTTCAAAGGTGAGATTCTAGGCGGTATGCCAGCTGCTAACGCAGTAGAGCCAAAAGGCGATAAGCCTAAGAAGCAGCGTAAAGGCCGTAAGTAAGGAGTCGAACGATGCTACAACCAAAACGTACTAAGTTCCGCAAGGTTATGACTGGTCGTAACCGTGGTCTAGCTAAAGGTACTGAAGTAAGCTTCGGCGAATTCGGTCTTAAAGCTGTTGGCCGTGGTCGTCTGACTGCACGTCAAATCGAAGCGGCACGTCGTGCTATGACACGTCACATTAAGCGTCAAGGTCAAATCTGGATTCGTGTATTCCCAGACAAGCCAATTACTGAAAAGCCTCTTGAAGTTCGTCAAGGTAAAGGTAAAGGTTCAGTTGCGTACTGGGTTGCTCAAATCCAACCAGGCAAAGTTATGTACGAGATGAATGGCGTACCTGAAGAGTTGGCACGTGAAGCGTTCCGCCTAGCGGCACGTAAACTGCCTGTTAAAACTACTTTTGTAACTAAGCAGGTGATGTGATGAAAGCACAAGATCTACGCGAAAAGAACGTTGAAGAGCTTAACGCTGAGCTATTGAATTTGCTACGTGAACAGTTCAACTTGCGCATGCAAGCTGCAACTGGTCAACTTCAGCAAACTCATACTCTAAAAGCTGTACGCCGTGACATCGCACGTGTGAAAACTGTTTTGACTGAAAAGGCAGGCGCATAATGAGCGAAACTAACCGCATCCAGCAAGGCCGTGTAGTAAGTGACAAGATGGACAAGTCTATCGTTGTTGCTATTGAACGCACTGTAAAACACCCAATTTACGGTAAGTTCATCAAACGCACGACTAAAGTACACGCACACGACGAAGACAACACTTGTGGCCTAGGCGACAAAGTTGAAATCGCTGAGTGTCGTCCTCTGTCTAAGACTAAGTCTTGGACATTGGTTAAAGTTCTAGAAAAAGCGAAGATTTAATCTTTGTAATTCTATAACTTATAAGCGGCTCCAAATTATTTTTTGGAGCCGCTTGTTTTTTGTCTACCCAATTTAAAAAAAGGGTGGTACAATTCGCGTCCCTTTTAAAGAGGCAGCCCGACCCGAGAGGGTCTAGTTTTAATATTTAGCGGAGCACTAACAATGATCCAGATGCAAAGTACACTTGACGCAGCAGATAACTCTGGCGCGCGCAAGGTAATGTGTATTAAGGTTCTGGGTGGCTCTCACCGCCGTTATGCACATATCGGTGACGTCATCAAGGTTACAGTGAAGGAAGCGATTCCTCGCGGTAAAGTAAAGAAAGGTGATGTTCTGAAGGCGGTAGTAGTGCGCACCCGTAAAGGCGTTCGTCGCCCAGACGGTTCTGTCATTCGCTTCGACAGTAATGCTTGTGTATTGTTAAATGACACTACTGAGCAACCAGTCGGCACACGTATCTTTGGTCCTGTGACTCGTGAACTTCGTAACGCGAAATTCATGAAGATTGTATCACTAGCACCTGAAGTTCTGTAAGGAGCGGCAATATGGCAGCTAAAATCCGTCGTAATGACGAAGTAATCATTCTTGCTGGTAAAGATAAAGGCAAGAAAGGTAAAGTAACTAAGGTTCTGACAACTGGTAAAGTTATCGTTGAAGGCATCAACCTTGTTAAGAAACACCAAAAGCCGGTTCCGGCTCTAGGTCAACAAGGTGGCATCGTTGAACAAGAAGCAGCTATTGATGCTTCTAACGTTGCTGTTTTTAACGCGGCTACTGGTAAAGCAGACCGTATCGGTTTCCGTATCGAAGATGGCAAGAAAGTTCGTTTCTTCAAATCTAACGGCGAAACTGTTTCTAACTAATTAGAAGTAATTTGGAGTTCTACTATGGCGAAACTGCATGATTACTACAAGTCGTCTGTAGTCGCTGAGCTTACCAAAGAGTTCAGCTACACAAGCGTCATGCAAGTCCCTAGGATTGAGAAAATCACCCTAAATATGGGCGTTGGTGAAGCAATCAACGATAAGAAACTGCTAGAAAACGCAGCAGCTGATATGGCAACGATCTCTGGTCAAAAGCCACTTATCACTAAAGCGCGTAAATCTGTAGCTGGTTTCAAAATTCGTGAAGGCTACCCAATTGGTTGTAAAGTAACCTTGCGTGGTGAGCGCATGTGGGAATTTTTAGAGCGTTTAATCTCTATCGCACTTCCACGTGTACGTGATTTCCGTGGTGTTAGCGCTAAGTCTTTTGACGGTCGCGGTAACTACAGCATGGGCGTTCGCGAGCAAATCATCTTTCCGGAAATCGACTACGATAAAGTCGATCGTGTCCGCGGTCTTGATATCACTATCACGACTTCTGCGGGTTCCGATGAGGAAGGCCGAGCTCTGCTGGCTGCCTTTAACTTCCCATTCCGTAAGTAAGGGTAGGGTTACTGTTATGGCTAAACAATCAATGAAAGCACGTGAAGCTAAACGTGCAAAACTAGTAGCTAAGTTCGCTGAAAAGCGTTCTGCGCTAAAAGTTATCATTAGCGATGTAAACGCATCTGAAGAAGATCGTTGGAATGCGGTTCTTAAACTGCAATCTCTTCCACGTGATTCAAGTGCATCACGTCAGCGCAACCGTTGCAACCAAACTGGTCGTCCACACGGTTACCTACGTAAATTCGGTCTAAGCCGCATTAAGGTTCGTGAAGCTTGCATGAAAGGCGAGATTCCGGGTCTTCGTAAGGCTAGCTGGTAATTGCCACTTAATCATTTGGAGTAAATCTTATGAGCATGCAAGATCCGATTTCGGATATGCTGACCCGAGTTCGTAACGGTCAGGCAGCAAACAAAGTTGCTGTAAAAATGCCTTCTTCAAAGCTTAAAGTTGCAATTGCTGCATTACTTAAAGCTGAAGGTTACATCGTAGACTTCGCTGTTAACAGCGAAGCAAAACCTGAGCTAGAAGTTACTCTTAAGTACTTCCAAGCTAAACCTGTAATCGAGCAAATCAAGCGTGTATCACGTCCTGGTCTAAGAGTTTATAAAAATAAAGACTCTTTACCTACAGTGATGGGTGGTCTTGGTATTGCAGTTGTTTCTACTTCCAAGGGTCTGATGTCTGACCGTGCTGCTCGTAAAGCAGGTCTTGGCGGTGAAATCATCTGTTACGTAGCTTAAGGAGTAGATTATGTCTCGTGTTGCTAAAGCACCTGTCGCTATTCCAGCTGGCGTAGAGGTGAAACTAAACGGCCAAGAAGTTACTGTAAAAGGTAGCAAAGGTGAGCTTACTCGCGTTCTTAACAGCGCCGTAGTTATTGCACAGGAAGAAACCAACCTAACTTTCGGTCCGAAAGAAGGTGTTACTAACGCATGGGCACAAGCTGGTACAGCTCGCGCTCTAGTTAATAACATGGTTGTGGGTGTTACTGAGGGCTTCACTAAGAAGCTAACTCTTAAGGGTGTTGGTTACCGTGCTGCTATGAAAGGCAACTCTGTAGCTCTAACTCTTGGTTTTTCTCACCCAGTAGAGCACGCTCTACCTGAAGGTATTAAAGCTGAGTGCCCTAGCCAAACTGAGATCATCATTACTGGTTGCGATAAGCAAGTAGTAGGTCAAGTTGCGGCTGACATTCGTTCTTACCGTGCTCCTGAGCCTTACAAAGGCAAAGGTGTTCGTTACGCAGATGAAAATGTGCGTACTAAAGAAGCTAAGAAGAAGTAAGGTATCACTATGGATAAGAAAGCATCTCGCATCCGTCGTGCTACACGTGCACGTCGTAAGATTGCAGAACTTGGTGCAACTCGCCTGGTAGTACACCGTACTCCTCGCCATGTTTACGCACAAGTTATCGCGGCAAACGGCTCTGAGGTTATCGCAGCTGCTTCTACTGTAGAAAAAGCGATCCGTGAGCAAGTTAAGAACACTGGTAACGTTGATGCAGCTAAAGCAGTTGGTAAAGCTGTTGCTGAGCGCGCTCTTGAAAAAGGCGTAGCTTCAGTTGCATTTGATCGTTCTGGTTTCCAATACCACGGTCGAGTAGCGGCGCTAGCAGAATCTGCTCGCGAAGCTGGTCTGAAATTCTAAGGTAGGGTTGGAAGATGGCTAAAGAACAACAACAAGCTAATGATTTGCAAGAAAAGCTGATCGCAGTTAACCGTGTATCTAAGACGGTTAAAGGTGGTCGAATCATGAGCTTTACTGCACTAACAGTAGTTGGTGACGGTAACGGTCGCGTAGGTTTCGGTTACGGCAAAGCTCGTGAAGTACCTGCTGCGATTCAAAAAGCAATGGAAAAAGCGCGCCGTAACATGGTTACAGTATCGCTTAACGAAGGCACTCTTCACCACCCGGTGAAAGGTCGTCATTCGGGCTCTAAAGTTTACATGCAGCCAGCTGCAGAAGGTACAGGTGTTATTGCCGGCGGTGCAATGCGTGCTGTACTTGAAGTTGCGGGCGTACATAACGTACTTTCTAAAGCATACGGTTCAACGAACCCGATCAACATCGTTCGTGCAACGATTGGTGCTCTAGTAGACGTTAAGTCACCAGAAATGGTTGCTGCTAAACGTGGTCTAACTGTTGAATCTATTTCGGAGTAAGCACACGATGGCAACTATTAAAGTAACTCAAACTAAAAGCTCAATTGGTCGCCTACCTAAGCACAAAGCGTGTCTTAAAGGTCTAGGTCTTCGTCGCATCAACCATACAGTAGAACTTGAAGATACACCGTGCGTACGCGGTATGATCAACAAGGTTTACTACATGGTTAAGATTGAGGAGTAATCAGAATGCGTTTGAATACTCTATCACCGGCTGCTGGCTCTAAACCTTCTAAGAAGCGTGTAGGTCGTGGTATCGGTTCTGGCCTTGGTAAAACAGGTGGCCGTGGTCACAAAGGTCAAAAGTCACGTTCTGGCGGCTCTGTTCGTCCAGGTTTTGAAGGCGGTCAAATGCCTCTAAAACAACGTCTACCTAAATTCGGTTTCACTTCTCGTAAGAGCCTAGTGTCTGCTGAAGTTCGTCTAGCTGAGCTAGCGAAAGTAACAGGTGACGTAGTTGATCTTAACAGCCTTAAAGCTGCTAACGTTATCACTAAGAACATCGAGTTTGTTAAGATCGTTCTTTCTGGTGACCTAAGCAAAGCTGTGACTGTTAAAGGTCTACGCGTGACTAAAGGCGCTAAAGCTGCAATCGAAGCTGCAGGCGGTAAAATCGAGGAATAATCTCGAGGAACGAGGTACAGATGGCTAAGAAACCAGGACAAGATTTTCGTAGTGCTCAGAGCGGCTTAAGTGAACTAAAGTCGCGCTTATTATTCGTAATTGGTGCACTTTTAGTATTCCGAGCCGGCTCTTTTGTGCCGATCCCTGGTATTGACGCAGCTGTACTTGCCGATTTGTTCGATCAGCAAAAAGGTACCATCGTAGAAATGTTTAACATGTTCTCCGGTGGTGCTCTTGAGCGTGCATCTATATTAGCATTGGGTATCATGCCGTACATTTCGGCATCGATCGTAGTCCAATTGCTAACTGTAGTTCATCCAGCGTTAGCGGAACTCAAGAAAGAGGGTGAAGCAGGCCGTCGTAAGATAAGCCAATATACACGCTACGGCACGCTTGTACTTGCAACATTCCAAGCTATTGGTATCGCAACAGGCTTACCAAACATGGTCGACAATCTGGTTGTTATCAACCAAACCATGTTTACGCTTATTGCTACCGTGAGTTTAGTAACTGGTACCATGTTCTTAATGTGGTTAGGTGAACAAATCACTGAGCGAGGAATCGGTAATGGTATTTCCATTCTGATTTTTGCAGGTATTGTTGCTGGATTGCCTTCTGCAATCGGTCAAACAATCGAGCAAGCGCGTCAAGGTGAATTGCATGTGCTTCTTCTGCTGTTGATTGCTGTATTGTCTTTTGCTGTTATTTACTTCGTAGTTTTCATGGAACGTGGTCAACGTCGTATCGTCGTTAACTATGCGAAACGTCAACAAGGTCGTAAAGTTTTTGCAGCACAAAGCTCTCACTTGCCTCTTAAGATTAATATGGCAGGTGTTATTCCAGCGATTTTCGCATCAAGTATTATTTTGTTCCCAGGAACATTAGCGCAGTGGTTTGGTCAAAATGGTGAAAGCAGCGCGTTCGGTTGGTTAACTGACGTGTCATTAGCTCTTAGCCCAGGTCAACCTTTGTATGTAATGCTTTATGCAGCAGCTATAATCTTCTTCTGTTTCTTCTATACAGCGTTGGTGTTTAACCCACGTGAAACAGCTGATAACTTGAAGAAGTCTGGTGCATTCGTACCCGGTATCCGCCCAGGTGAGCAGACAGCGAAATATATCGATAAAGTGATGACTAGACTAACCCTTGCGGGCGCTCTATACATTACTTTTATATGTCTGATTCCTGAGTTCATGATGGTCGCGTGGAACGTTCGTTTCTACTTTGGCGGCACATCACTACTAATCGTAGTGGTAGTTATCATGGATTTCATGGCACAGGTACAGACTCATCTGATGTCACAACAGTATGATTCTGTGTTAAAGAAAGCGAATCTGAAGGGTTACGGCCGTTAATTCGGTGGTAACAATTTCGATTCCATTTACGGAGTTTAGCAATGAAAGTTCGTGCTTCCGTTAAAAAAATCTGCCGTAACTGTAAAGTTATCAAGCGTAACGGTGTCGTTCGCGTGATTTGCAGTGAGCCAAAGCATAAGCAACGCCAAGGCTAATTAGCAGAAATTTTTACTTGAAATACAAGGTAGAGTCGAGTATATTCCTCGGCCTACCTTTTGCGTGCAAAAGAAGTAGTATGCCGCAGCGTATCCATAACGGGCTTTGCTGCGGATAATTCTTTTATGAACCCCTTAGGAGTGAATAATGGCCCGTATAGCCGGCATTAACATTCCTGATCATAAGCATTCTGTAATTGCACTTACTGCAATCTACGGTATCGGTAAAACTCGCTCTCAAGCTATTCTAGCTGAAGTGGGTATTGCTGAAGATGCTAAGATCAGTGAACTAACTGAAGAGCAGATCGATCAACTGCGTGATGGTGTAGCTAAGTACACTGTAGAAGGTGATCTACGTCGTGAAGTATCGATGAACATCAAGCGTCTTATGGACCTTGGCTGTTACCGCGGTCTTCGTCATCGTCGCAGTCTACCACTACGTGGACAGCGTACTAAAACCAACGCTCGCACCCGTAAGGGTCCGCGCAAGCCGATCAAGAAATAGTCGGATAAGGTAGAGTACAATGGCAAAACAACCAACTCGCGCGCGTAAGCGCGTACGCAAGCAAGTAGCTGATGGCGTAGCGCACATTCATGCTTCTTTCAACAACACAATCGTAACTATCACTGACCGTCAAGGCAACGCTCTTGCATGGGCTACAGCAGGTGGTTCAGGTTTCCGTGGTTCTCGTAAATCTACTCCGTTCGCAGCACAAGTTGCAGCTGAGCGTTGTGGTGAAATGGCTAAAGAATATGGCCTAAAGAACTTGGAAGTTATGGTTAAGGGTCCAGGTCCAGGTCGCGAATCTACTGTTCGTGCACTGAACGCTGCTGGTTTCCGTATCACTAACATTGTTGATGCGACACCAATCCCTCATAACGGTTGTCGTCCACCTAAGAAACGTCGCGTTTAAGTTTCGTTTCTAGGAATATTGGAGAAAGATCATGGCAAGATATTTGGGTCCTAAGCTTAAGCTTAGCCGTCGCGAAGGTACTGACTTATTCCTTAAGTCTGGTGTCCGTGCGATCGATACCAAGTGTAAAATTGATAACGCACCAGGTGTACACGGCGCTCGTCGCGGTCGTCTATCTGAGTATGGCGTTCAGCTTCGTGAGAAGCAAAAAGTTCGTCGTATCTACGGCGTTCTAGAAAAACAATTCCGCAACTACTACAAAGAAGCTGCACGTCTTAAAGGCAACACAGGTGCAAACCTGCTTCAGCTTCTTGAAGGTCGTCTTGATAACGTAGTTTACCGTATGGGCTTTGGCGCCACTCGTGCTGAATCTCGTCAACTAGTTAGCCACAAGTCTATTCTAGTTAACGGTAAAGTTGTAAACGTTCCTTCTTTCAAAGTAGCGGCAAACGACGTTGTTTCTATCCGCGAGAAAGCTAAACAGCAATCTCGTATTAAAGCGGCTCTAGAAGTTGCTGAACAACGTGAAAAGCCAACTTGGATTGAAGTAGATGCTGGCAAAATGGAAGGTACATTCAAGCGTATGCCTGAGCGTTCTGACCTATCAGCTGACATCAATGAACACTTGATCGTCGAACTTTACTCTAAGTAAGGTTAAAAAAAGAGAGGACACAATGCAGGGTTCTGTAACAGAATTTCTTAAGCCGCGTCTTGTTGACATTGAACAGATCAATACGACACACGCGAAAGTAACTCTTGAGCCATTAGAGCGCGGTTTCGGCCACACTCTAGGTAATGCTCTTCGCCGCATTCTTCTATCTTCTATGCCGGGTTGTGCCGTAACAGAAGTTGAAATTGAAGGTGTGCTACACGAATACAGCACTAAAGAAGGCGTTCAGGAAGATATCCTGGAAATCCTTCTAAACCTTAAAGGTTTGGCTGTACGCGTTGCTGAAGGCAAAGATGAAGTGTTTATTACACTGAACAAATCAGGCTCAGGCCCTGTTGTTGCAGGTGACATCACCCACGATGGTGATGTAGAGATCGCTAACCCTGAGCACGTAATTTGTCACCTAACGGATGACAACGCTGAGATCGCTATGCGTATCAAAGTAGAACGTGGTCGTGGTTACGTTCCAGCTTCAGCTCGTATCCATACTGAAGAAGATGAGCGTCCTATCGGTCGTCTACTAGTTGACGCTACTTACAGCCCGGTTGATAAAATCGCTTACGCTGTAGAAGCGGCACGTGTAGAACAACGTACTGATTTAGACAAGCTTGTTATCGATATGGAAACGAACGGTACTCTAGAACCTGAGGAAGCAATCCGTCGTGCAGCTACTATTTTAGCTGAACAATTGGATGCGTTCGTAGATCTTCGTGATGTACGTGTACCTGAGGAGAAGGAAGAGAAGCCAGAATTCGATCCTATCCTACTACGTCCTGTAGACGATCTTGAACTAACAGTTCGCTCTGCTAACTGTTTGAAAGCAGAAGCGATTCACTACATCGGTGATCTTGTACAGCGCACTGAGGTTGAGCTACTTAAAACGCCAAACCTTGGTAAGAAATCTCTTACAGAGATTAAAGATGTGCTTGCTTCACGTGGTCTTTCTCTAGGCATGCGTCTAGAAAACTGGCCACCAGCGTCAATCGCTGAAGATTAATCGAAAAGTTAGAAGGATTAGGTCATGCGCCATCGTAAAAGTGGTCGTCAACTCAACCGCAACAGCAGTCATCGCAAAGCGATGTTCAGCAACATGGCTAGCTCTCTTGTTCGTCACGAAGTTATTAAAACTACCGTGCCTAAAGCAAAAGAACTACGTCGCGTAATTGAGCCATTGATTACCCTAGCTAAGACAGACAGTGTTGCTAACCGTCGTCTTGCATTTGCTCGCACTCGTGATAACGAAGTTGTGGCAAAACTATTTAATGAACTAGGCCCGCGTTTCGCGGCTCGCCAAGGTGGTTACACTCGCATTCTTAAATGTGGTTTCCGTACTGGTGATAAAGCTCCAATGGCTTACATTGAGCTCGTAGACCGCCCAGCTGCTGAAGAAGCTGCTGAGTAATCTATACTAGATTCTTAATACAAAAGCCGAGCATTAGCTCGGCTTTTTTGTGTCTGTAGAACAAGGAAAAGATAATAGAAATTGCACCATGATGTTTGGCACTTTTTGCTTGTCTTATCTGCTCCAATTTTCAAAAATGTCTCGTATCTCGTATCTCGTATCTCGTATCTCGTATCTCGTATCTCGTATCTCGTATCTCGTATCTCGTATCTCGTATCTCGTGTCTCGTGTCTCGTGTCTCGTATCTCGTATCTCGTATCTCGTATCTCAAATATCTTTTCTTCCACGCACAAAAAAGAGCACCGAAGTGCCCTTATTAGTTTTTAAGCTAGCTATTAATAACTAACGATTATTGCCATATAGCTGAAAGTGAATCCATCAGGCCGCTCGTTGCACCTTGTGACTGCAGTGCTTGAAGAATGATGGGTGCAAATGTTGTAACCATTGATGGATCCATACCTAATCCAGAAAACGCACTTTCAACGGCACCTTGTGAGCTTAGTAGCGATGATAGCCCCGTAGACTCAAGGCTCGACATGCCTGGAATAAGTGTCGCGAGTTCTTTGTTGTCGGCTGTGCCAAGTGAGTTTTGTGCAAGGGCCAACATTGAACCAATACCGCCAACTGCTTGGTCGCTGGTAACAGAAGCTTGGTCAGCTACCGTATCCACAAGTGGTGTTGTTTCGTTCTGCTGAGACCACATATTCACTGCTGCCATTAGTGCAGTTTGTGATAGTTGGGAATAGTTGGTATCTGATGATGAACTGGTTTGTTCAGAGTCGCTAGTGCTAGCGCAAGAGACAACAGCAAGGCTGCTTAAAACTGTGATGAGTACTTTCTTCATTATTCGTCCTTAAGTAATAAAGTAATTTACTCTTTCACTATAAACGAAAAACGGCGATGTAGTCACATCGCCGTTGGATTATTTCAATTTTATTTGCCAATAGTATTTTGTTTTACTAAAGGTTTTTATAAAAATTAAAGAATAGCTAGAAGTTCTACTTCAAATACTAGAGCAGCAAATGGTGGGATTGCAGCACCTGCGCCACGCTCACCGTATGCTAGATCTTGAGGGATGTATAGCTTCCACTTAGAGCCAACAGGCATCATTTGTAGAGCTTGTACCCAACCTTGAATTACGCCAGTTACTGGGAATTCAGCAGGTTGACCGCGAGATACAGAGCTGTCGAAAACAGTACCGTCAGTTAGTTCACCGTGGTAGTGAACACGTACTTGCTTGTCTGCAGTAGGGATTTCGCCAGTACCTTCAGTTAGTACTTCGTACTGAAGACCAGACTCAAGAACTGTTACTTCTGAACGAAGAGCGTTGTCAGTTAGGAAAGCTTCGCCGTCAGCTGCTGCTGCTTTAGCTAGTTCTTGACGTGCAGCTTCACCACGAGTGTGTAGCTCTTGTAGTGCGTTGTTGATTTCGTCAACTTCGATAGCTGGCATGTCACCAACTAGAGCTGTTGCGATACCAGCAGCGATTGCGTCAACGTTTAGGCCTTCAAGACCAGAACCAGCAAGTTGTTGGCCCATTTGTAGACCGATACCGTAGCTAGCTTTTTGCTCTACAGTTTCAAATTTTACTTCAGACATGAAAAGTCACTCTTTTTGTCAGTACGAAAAGGGTAAGAATACCAGTATTAGCAGCGTGAAGAAACGGCTAGTCCCTGATCACTTGCGCTTTACCGTGCCCAAATCACAGCCATGTCAATTTTCTCGCTTTGGGCCTTGTTGTGACGGAAAGATCTATACTGTTGGTACTTTGGTTTTTATACTGTAGTTATTCAATGTATAGGACGCAGTGGTATGAATCGTCGTCAAAAGAAAAAACAGAAAGTTGACCACTTAGCAGAATTCAAGGATCGACTGAATCAGGTCAAAGAGAAATTGAGTTCGATCGATGTGAAGAAAATGAAAACCTCGACAGCGCAAACTTGGGGTTTATTGCCGAAGTTACACCAAAGACTGTTGATGGTGATTTCTCCGATCGTACTGATATTACTTTTTGTGCCGCTACCAGAACCTAAAGTAGACACAGCTCCAACAACATCGCGCGTTGAGCTTGAAATAAACACCGTCGGCTTAAGCGAACAGCAAAATGCCAAGAACAGCTCATTAGAACCGAGTAACAAAAATTGGCAGGAGTACCTTGTTAAGCAAGGGGATACGTTAGCGCAGGTTTTTCGAAACAACGATTTGCCATTGTCTGACTTGAATGCGTTAGTGCGAATTGAAGGTGCAGATAAGCCGCTCAGTCAGATTCGTAAAGGCCAGCTGGTTCGTTTCAAACTTGCTGAAACTGGGCAGTTGGACATTCTTCAGCTAGAGAAAGGCGACACTTCGGTGATGTTCTTCCGCTTATCCGATGGTGGCTTTGGTCGCAGTAAGTAGATGAATAGTGAGCCTGAGTTAAAGCGCTTCACCAGACACAGATAAACGATAGAAAAGAGCTAAGCATTAGCTCTTTTTTTTGGTCGCTTGAAAGGGGCGAGTGGCAAGATGATAAGCATGATTCCGATAAAGGTTAATGTATCCGGAATCTCATCGAACCATATTGCACCTATTAGCGCGACAAACACCAATCCTGAATACTCAGCCAAGGCAATTTGGCTAGAGTGTGCTTTTTGATAGGCAGCAACTGCAAGGCCGTTGTAACTTAAGATTAGCGTCGCACTCAGGGCTATGTATCCCAAATGCTCCACAGACACTGGCTGCCAGTATAAGAAGCACAGTACTAATGAGGCTGGAATAGAGAATAAGGTTGTCCACCACAGCGTAGTGACCACCGTTTGCTCACTAGGAAGCTTTCTTACGAGTACATTAAATAGTGCTAGGGTGAGTGCTGTCCCCAAAGCAAACAGTGCCGCCCAATGAAATTGTGATGGCCTCAAGACAATCAATGCACCAATAAAACCTATGGTTGTGCCGATAACCTTGCCGAGTGCCGGTTGCTCTTTCAATAGCAACATTGAGAGCGGCAACATCAGTAAAGGCGCGACATAAAATACTGCGTTGGCGGTTGCCAAAGACAAGTGAGTGATCGCGACCACCATGCACCCACTGCCGATCAGAATTAACTGACCTCGAATGAAGGTTACCTTAGCCTGCTGTAAGCGCCGTTGTTCTTTTTTCTGCTGTAGCCACAAAGGGGTGATGATGAGCAGAGATATCAACTGTCGGAAAAAAATATACTGTAAGGGCGGTACTTCGCCATTTAACAGCTTTACCGCTACGTCGGAAAGCGAGGCAAACAAGTTACCTGCAACCAACAATAGAATACCGGCAGTGATATTCGTCATTATTTTTCTAATCTCATGTCTATATGAGGAATGTCATCTTCGAGGTACATATCCGAGATGGTGTTGAAGCCGTGGCTCGCATAGAAGTTTTCTAGGTGTTGCTGCGCGCCAATATCAATGGCCGTATTTGGCCAAAGAGCCTCGCAGCGTGTTAATGCTTCTTTGATTAATTGATGCCCCAAGCCACCACCTCTTGCCGATTGCTTGGTTGCGACTCGACCGATGCTGGTGTTGTCGTAAGAGGTACCTGGTGGTAATAAACGTGCACACGCTACCAACTCTTCATCAGCATAGCCAAGCAGGTGCTCAACACCCGCGAGTGTATCTTTACCGTCCAGCTCTGGATAAGGACAAGTCTGCTCGACCACAAATACATCGACTCTTAATTTAAGTAGTTGATAAAGCTGTTGTGTTGAGAGTTCAGAAAAAGGAATTGAGTGCCAAGTGATCATGTTTACATCCAGAGATTATCGATGCTCTGAATGTACTATGCGCGATGATTGTTGGCATTAACTATTGTTAATTCGACCTTTAATTCTGCTCAGGCTGATTGCGGTTATTCCTAGGTAGGCTGCAATTTGATTGTCGTTCAAGCGCTGCTCAAGGTCGGGATAGTGCTCGCAGAACAGCTGATAGCGTTGCTCTGGTGTATAGAGCAGCATGAAGCGTTCTTTGTTTTCCTTATGCATCAGTTGTGTTTCTAACAGCTTTAAATACAAAGGATTATTTGATGCACGCCACTCGATAACCGCATTCATTGGCAGCTCTAACATGGTGATGGGTGTCAGCGTTTCTAATAGGTAAGGAGAGGCTTGGTTCTTTATCAGACTCTCAAAGCCGATGATCCAATCTTGTTCCCAATAGAACTCTTTGCTGTATTGCTTACCATCATCAGTGAGGTAGCAGGCATGGCACAAGCCTTCAAGTACAAAGTAGATTGAACTCGCCATCTCACCTTGATTGATCAAGATGTGTCTGGTTGGCAGCTCAAGTGGCTTGGCGACAGCGAGTAGAGATTCAATCTGGCTTTCAGAGAAGTCGAAGCTTTGCAGTTGTTCGATAAAAGAGGTGTGCATGAAAATAACCTATCCCAAATAAGTGCCGAAATCATCGCACTTATTTGGAGAGAGGTACAGAGCGGGATAAATCAGCGGCGTGCGTGTTGCTCTAGGTAATCTTGAGCAAGCTCTCTGCCCATGTATTTACCCAGAGTCTTCAGTGGTACCTTTTTAAGGTTCACGACAATCAAGCCATCCAAGGCATCATTAAACGATGGGTCGACATTAAAACACACCAGTTTACCGTTCATCCCTAGATATTGGCGCAGCAGTACCGGCAGGCCTTTACCTTGCTCCATGCGTGCTAACACTTTAGAGAGCAGAGGCACACTCGCCAGTGAAGAGAGCAGGTGATTTTGCCAGAACACATGACTGCTGGTATTGAGTGGTGACGAAGGTGAAACCAAATTCGCCTTTTCCTCATCATAATGGTGGATTGATAACGTGGTCGCGATCAACAGACGCGCATTGTGGCTGTAATCATTGCTGATACTGACTGGGCCGAACAGATGGGTATATTGAGGGTGACGAGACACAAAGGTCGCAATGCCTTTCCACAATAGTAACAGTGAGTTCAGGCTCTTTTGGTAAGGTTTACTTACTACCGATCGCCCAAGCTCAATGCTGTTTTCTAACGTATCAATGAATTCTTGGTTGTAGTTAAACAGGCTACGAGAGTAAAGCTGATCAAGCCCGTGCTCTGCGATGAGTTTGTCGACCATACCGAGTCGATACGCCCCGACCAGTTCTGCCTTGGTTTTATTCCACACAAACAGTTGATGGTAGTAAAGGTCATACTCATCTAAATCACAGGCCAGCCCACTGCCTTCTCCGACTTCTCTAAAGCTTTCTTCTCTTACTCGACCAATCTCGCGCATTAAGTTAGGAATAGATTGGCTAGGCGTGCAGTAGACCTCGAAGTCCCCTTGCTCAAGTAACTTCATATCTTCCGGAAGAGAATCGACCTCTATTGCCAACACTTCTGGCGGAATAGGCGCAATCACTTGGGTATCAAAAGAAGGTGCGTGGATGGGCGTGCTCGGGCTGTCTTGTTGACTCATTAGATAGGTATTAAGTCGTAGGTAGTTGACGATATCCATCTCTTTTTCAAACGATTTTATCTCTGAATATGGAATCGATGAGCCAATCGAGATAGAGATAGTTGTCGCTTGTTTATTAAGAAGTTCACGCCCGAGTAGAGCGGTTCTCAACAGTGGATGAACACGACCCGCTTGATAGAAAAGCTCACTGTTCTTGCCATTGATAAAGATAGGTACCGTGGTGGCTTGGTGACGTTTGACGAATTTCGCTACCGACTTGCTCCACTCGATGTCTGTCAGTGTTTTTGCCCCTTTACGGTAGCTTGATACTTCACCTGCTGGGAATACAATCAATAGTCCACCATCAGCCAAATGACGATTGGCATCTCGAATCGCTTTGGCATTGGTGCGTTTCGATTCTTTACTGTTAAAGACATCGACACCGATGAAAAGATCATCCAGTTCAGGCAGGCGCTTAAGTAACTCATTGGCCAGCACCTTCACATCCTTTCTTACTGATCCTACGAGATCGGCAAGGATCACGCCTTCGATGGCGCCAAGCGGGTGGTTCGCCACAATCACGACAGGCCCTTCTTCCGGGATGTTTTCCGTGCTTCCCGATGCAACCGAGTAGTCGATATTGAGCGCCGACAGAGTGTAATTCATGAATTCGAAGCTAGATAACTCGTTTTTACGATCTTGGTAGAGTCGGTCTAGCTTAGATAGCCCAGTTGCCCACTCGACAACAGACTCACCTAAACCAAAAGGCGTGTAACGTGGTAAACGAAAAGGACTATCAATCATAATGAAATTACCTTACTTAATCAGTTGCGGCCAAACTTTATCGGCTTGTTGAATATGCTGTGCTTGGTCTTGTTCCCAGCGCTGCTTAATCTCTTGGTCGTAGTTGAGGTAAAGCTTGTTATCAACAATCGTCCATTGATGTGGGTCACTCGGTGCAAAGTCGCTCTTCGCTGATACTGCCCAAGCGCAATAGCCACCATATTGAGGGGCATATTTTTCAGGATTATTAACAAATAAAGTCAGATTCTTTTCAGAAGAGAAATACCAATCCGCCCCTTTGTACTCAGTGCTGAATTTTTTACTGCCTTCAATGGGCTTACCGGAAGTGAAATATGCGACGGTATCGTAGCCATCGAGCGCCTTACTGCTAAAGAAACCAGTGTAGATTTCATCGGCGGCAAATACGTACGGGCTAACAAGTAGCAGAACCATGGTGAATAGTTTTCTCATGATGGACTCCATCTATAGATTGATTGCGGGTGATAAATCAAAGGTAAAGCGCTGCTGATTTATCTGACATGGTTTAATGGGTTCGCATGGTGAGCCGGGTGCATAAAACATAGAGGCTTGACCATGCAGGTTACGTAAGTGTGTAAAGCTCACGGTATGTGCGTCTTCGCGATGCATACAGGTCGCTAAATGAGGTTGCTCATTGTGATGGTGAGAGTGGAACATCAGTAAGTTCTGTTGATTCTTACCTGCCGCCATGAGCTGATCATATTTTGCTTGTCGGTAGGCTTGCACTCGCTCTAAATCAACACCGGATGAGAAGAGTGGAGAATCAGTGTCGACTATTTTCTGTTGAATACCATCCCACATGTAGGCGATAACCAGACCATTGTGTTGGGTTAGATTGGGCGCGAAAGCTAGCAAGGTAAATGGGGCAAAAGAGTGTAGGTCTAGCTTGTGAAACGCTTCAGATAGCTGACTGATATTACGACTCGATGATAGGTTTTTAAGTAGCAAACCGCGGCTTACTAAAGGACCAACGGGCACTGTGCCTTGATAGTTATTAAGTAGGCATAGCGAAAGCCCGAACTCATTAATACTTATCCAGCTACCGCCGCCAGTTGGGTCGAGTGGCATAATGATATCGACACCGTTGACTCGATATTGTCTGGGTGGCATTGCCAGTGCTCGCGTCTTTTGTTCATCACGATTAAAAAAGACCTGATAACCATTCTCTTCAAGCAGCCAAGATACTGAACACATTATTATTGCTCCCTCAGATAGCTGTTGGTGGTTGGGGCATAACCAAAGGTGTTGCAGGTCTCGACGTCTAGGAAGGTGGTGATCACCTTGATCATCGCGTAATGATGATTGGCATGCAGTGCGGCAAAGGTGACCTCTCTTTCGAGCGTTGAAGGCAGGCTTGCGAACACTTGAGCATCCATCGAAACCTCGGTTTGGATCATGATAGGCGCTTCGAGATCTCGACGGTCTAATCGTTCAAGCCAGTTGATCACATAGTGGATCTCTTTGACTGCAATAGAGCGGTCGTATTCGACAGGATGACCACGACGACGAGTGTTGTAATCAACGGCCTCATCCTCTTTTAAAATCAAGGCGTGAAAAAGATCCAGTGTGTGACGAGTATGTTCACCGATAGAGCTTGTAACGTGTGGCTTTGCTCGTGTCAGGTAATCTCTGTCAGAAATCGCTAACAAAAACTCTAGACCCTGATTCAATATCTCTACCGCTCCCTTGATACTAGGAGAGAAAGAAGTAAGGGCGCTCGGTTGGGCTATGGGGTTCATTCATGATCCTCGTGCAAAGTTAGTCGGTAGTCGGATATTGTTGAACAAGACGTCGCTCTTCTTGCCACGCCGCAAATAAGCTCTTGAAAGAAGGGGATTGGTGGCCTCGTTGTTTTTGCTGAGCACCAATATCAAAAAGAATGCGATATTGCAGGAGTAGCGTAGAAAATATCTCTCGTAATGGGGTGTTGCGATCCCAGATATGTCCAGCCTCACTGCTTGCGCCATTGACCTCAAGAATCGTGAAATCCTCACCGTTCATTAGGCTGTACATGTCTTTAAACTTGACGTCGAGTCGACCAAAGTGAAAGCCATCGAAGTCGTCGAATATCTCGTCTAAGCGTTCTGTTAGAGCCTGAGTGATGTATTGATTACCGTCTCGGAAGATACAGCCACGGCTATGGCTGCCTGCAAACGCGAGTTGGAACTCTTCACCCTCTGCGAGCACTTGATCCAATTTATCTTCATGCCTTGGTAGATACAGGTGGCTGAGTTGCCCAGCGCGCGGGCTGTTTTCAATTAACTGCTTGAGTGTCGACTTGCCATCACCCATCACCATTGGCGCATATTTGAGTGTGATCGAGATGATCTCACCTTGCTTTTTATTTGGGTAACGAACGTAGAAAACACCCGCTTCGGCTTGATAAGGCGCCTTTTTTTGCAGTAGAAAGCGAGCATTATTTGGGAAAGATTCGACATATTGCTCAAGTTGAACTTGGTTGTTGATCAGCTTAACGCCAACACCTCGACAGCCAAGATCCGGCTTAGCCACGATAGGGAAATCAAGATCCGTTTGTATGAGTGCGCTGCGTGCGTCTTCGGCTTGTTTTTTACTGCCGAGATCCGTTTTGGTTAGGGTTATAAACGGTGAGATCCAACGCTGACTTGAAGATCCGGCAAGGCTCAATATCTCATGTTTTGATTCGCCTACCATGCCGCTTAACTTAATGCTTGGATTGGCGATGAGCGGCAGCGCCCAGTCAAAGTGCCGTAACCCTTGCATCAGGCTTTGAATGACCACTGGCGTGTAGAAGAACCAAGTCGGAAGAAACTCATAAGGAGAGACACTTCGCACGGTATCTTTTTCAAGCAGAGGCATACCTGCATTAATTTGATGTGCGGGAATGATGCGAATATCTTGCGGTGAACTCATGATAGCCCTCTAGAGTAGGTTTTATTCATTAATCGATTGCCGATAAACAGCAAAACGATGGCACACGGGATGATGATCCATTGATATTCAGAGGCTTGCAGCCAGGCTGATGTCCCTAAATAGTAGATGGCAGAGAAGACAATGCCAGTCCAGAGCGCAGTTGCGCCGATGACGGCAAATAAGAAAGTAGGCAGTGGGATGGCGAAAAAGCCACTCAGAGTAAAACCAACGGTGCGTAGCCCAGGAATAAAGCGGATAACAAAAAGGCTGCTGAATGCGTTTTGGCGTAATTTGGTACGAAGCGAACGAAAGTACTTATTGGTGAGGGCTTTATATCGAACGCCTCGGAAGTAACGTCCTGATTTACCAAGGTAATAAAGACCAAGATCACCAGTGGCAATGCCAATGAAAATTGCAAGTAACGCATATTGCGGTGGGATGAGTGCTTGAGTCGCTAAACCAGCGGCCGTCACGATTGCCAGATCTTCAAGCAGGTAAGAAAGCGCGATAATGCCAAGCATCAGCCATAGCAGCGACTCCTCCCCTGAATGTAACCATGCTTGAATGCTCTCGACGGTGCCCATCAAATGTCCTTATCTATCCTATAGATGAATGGCTTACCGGCCATTCATTGAGTGTAGTAAATTAAATAGACAGGAGGAGCTGAGAAAAACTTACAGCGAATTGCTGCTTTTTTACGTTGATTGGATTCAATAGGTGATTTGAGGTGTGCGATATTAGGCGAAGAATGAGCAGGAGTTTAAGCTTCGAAAGCTGAGGCCTTACACTAAGAATTTAGATAAGAAAAGAAAAAGGCTGAGTCGTTAAACTCAGCCTTTTAGAAGGTTAACTATTGATTACTAGAGTAATCTATTTAGTTAGATCAATTTGGTAAACGCCGAAACCAACATCGTCAGTGGCAACACGTTTCATTGGGTATTGACCCTTCTCTTTAATGAACTGTGCCGCTTTCTCACTTGGCGACGTTTCAAAGCGGATATCTAGCTTTTTATCCGTTTTGATTGGTGCGAATGACCAGTTGTTGTCAGCTGTTGGGCTCACTTGGCCTTGCTCTTTGCTTACGCGAGAGATGTAGTTCGCCAGTACAGTACGGTTCTCATCTGGTGCATCAAATGCGATGAAGTCTTCACCTGTGCCTGGGAATTTAGCGCTGTAAGCTCGGTAGTTGTTGGTTGCGATTAGGAAGTCTTGCTTCATGTCGATTGGCTTACCTTGGTAAGTTAGGCCAACAATACGCTGAGAATCAGGGTTAACGACTTTACAGTTTGCATCGTATTTCGCAGGCTGAGTTACGTCGATTTGGTAATCCACACCGTCGATAACATCGAAGTTGTAAGTACGGAAGTTATCCCACTCAATCAGCTGTTGTGGTGCTGTTGAGTTCACATCGATTTGGTTGAATTGGCCAGCAGAACACTCAAGCCACTCTTTTACTTCGTGACCTGTTACCTTCATTGCAACTAGCGTGTTCGGGTAAAGGTATAAGTCAGCCGCGTTACGGAATGTCAGTTGGCCAGATTCAACCTCAGTGAAGTTCGCTGGGTCATTCTTACGGCCACCGGCTTTGAATGGCGCAGCAGCAGAAAGTACTGGTGTACCGTCTAGGTCTGGGTCACCTTGGATGAACTGTTCAACGTAATCTTTCTGTGCAAGGTTAACAATCTGCACTGTTGGATCGTCTTGTACTAGAGACAGGAAGCTGTACATCACGTCGTCTGCTTTACCAATTGGTTGGTTAACAAACTCACGAGTACCTGCGTGGTCTTTTTCTAGTGCTGTTACGATGCCTTCATCAGCATCTGCAAGTGATTTCTTCTCGATCTTGTCGTAGATAGGGCGTGCTTCTGATTGGCCTTTTACTACTTCCCACTTACCGTCTTTTTGTGCAAGTGTTAGGTCCATAACACCAACGTGGCTACCCCAACGACCTGGCATTACTGCTGCAACGCCGTTCATTGTGCCAGTTTCGTTGTCGATGCCTTGAATGTCATCAAAACCTTTACCTGGGAACACTGCGTGAGAGTGGCCGAATGCGATTGCATCTATGCCGTCTACTTCAGATAGGTAGAACGTTGAGTTCTCTTCGCCATTTCTGTATGGGTCCGTTGATACGCCTGAGTGAGGGATAGCAACGATAACTTCAGCGCCTTCCGCTTTCATTTGAGGCACTAACTCGTTAGCTGTCTCAATGATATCGCGAGCGATTACTTTACCTTCAAGGTTCTTCTTATCCCACGTCATGATTTGTGGTGGAACGAAACCGATGTAGCCGACTTTTACTTCATGCTCTACGCCTGCAGTATCTTCAAACGTGTGCGTCTTGATGATGTAAGGTGTGAAGTAGTGTTCTTTGGTTTTTGCGTCGTAAACGTTAGCACTGATGTACGGGAAATCAGCGTCGTTGATTGACTCTTCTAGGAAATCAAGACCGTAGTTGAATTCGTGGTTACCTAGGTTTGCAGCGTCGTAGCTTAGCTGGTTCATAGCTTTGTATGCAGGGTGAACTTCGCCTACTTCGATGCCTTTGTCTGCCATGTAGTCACCCATTGGGCTACCTTGCAGCAAGTCACCGTTATCAACTAATACGCTGTTGGTTACTTCGCTTTGAGCTTCTTTTACTAGAGTTGCAGTACGTGCTAAGCCAATTTTTTTCGATGGCTTGTCTTTGTAGTAGTCGTAATCCATTAGGTTGGTATGGATATCCGTCGTTTCTACGACACGTAATTTAATCACTTCATCGGTATCTGGTGTTGTTGTGCAGCCTGCTAAAGTCAAACCAAGACCCGCAAGTACAGCCAATGACAAAGGTTTCATTGCAACTTTCATTTTGTAGCTCCAAAGTGGATAGTAGAAAATTCGTTGCGTAATGTAACAAAATGGAATGAAACAATGATTACAACGAATGTCAATTCGTGACTTAGATCGATTACTTTATGGTGTTCTGCAAGACGCCTCCCAAACCTGATTAATCGATGTGCAACTGATATCGATAATATTAGTCCATTCATTTCACCTGCTTATCGGTAAATTCAATCCCTTATCAGCTTTTCGAATAAAAAATGAAATTTTAGAATTTCCAGTAATATGAGAGGCTCGTCATAATGCCTATATCAAGGACGTATCAGGCAGATGAATAGCAAGGATAGCTCAAAACGAAGCTTCTGTTTTCTTCTAGTGCCAATACTCCCATTCACTCAAGTGGATGAGTTAAATCCCTTGCTTGGCAAGACCAAGTAATGAATTGCTCGTAACGCGAGCCTTAAAGGAAGCACTGAAATGGACCAAGAACGTTTAACCCACCTAAAACAGCTCGAAGCGGAAAGTATTCATATTATCCGTGAAGTAGCGGCTGAGTTTGATAACCCAGTGATGATGTACTCCATCGGAAAAGATTCTTCTGTGATGCTTCATTTAGCTCGCAAAGCGTTTTATCCAGGCAAGATTCCATTCCCGTTATTGCATGTAGATACGGATTGGAAATTCCGCGAGATGATTGAGTTTCGTGATCGTACGGCTAAAAAGTACGGCTTCGACCTTTTAGTACATAAGAACCCAGAAGGTATTGAGATGGGTTGTAGCCCATTTGTACATGGTTCTTCGAAGCACACTGACATCATGAAAACACAGGGCCTTAAGCAGGCGTTAAACAAGTATGGGTTCGATGCGGCTTTTGGTGGTGCGCGTCGTGATGAAGAAAAATCTCGTGCGAAAGAACGTGTTTATTCTTTCCGTGATAAGAACCATACGTGGGATCCAAAAAACCAGCGTCCAGAGCTTTGGCACACCTACAACGGTCAGGTTAATAAGGGCGAAAGCATTCGTGTCTTCCCGCTATCTAATTGGACTGAGCTCGATATCTGGCAATACATCTATCTAGAGAGCATCGATATTGTTCCACTTTACCTTTCAGACAAACGCCCTGTAGTTGAGCGTGATGGCATGCTGATCATGGTTGATGATGACCGTATGGAGCTGCAAGAAGGTGAAGTGATTGAAGAGAAAAGCGTTCGTTTTCGTACTTTAGGCTGTTACCCATTAACCGGAGCGGTTGAATCTGAGGCGAATACGCTAACGGGCATTATTGAAGAGATGCTGGTGGCGACGTCTAGTGAGCGTCAAGGTCGAGCGATTGACCATGATCAGTCGGGCTCTATGGAGCTGAAAAAGCGCCAAGGTTATTTCTAAGAATCTAAGGAAAGAAAAATGAATAGTGCAGTAGAAGCCGAATTGGCTGAACTAGGGATTGAAGGTTATCTAAGTCAGCATCAGCATAAATCTATGCTTAGATTTTTAACTTGTGGCTCGGTAGATGACGGTAAAAGTACGCTAATCGGTCGCTTACTCCATGATACAAAACAGATTTATGAAGATCAGCTAGCGGCGGTTCACTCGGATAGCCAACGAGTGGGAACGACAGGTGAGAAACCTGATTTGGCACTGCTTGTTGATGGTCTGCAGGCTGAGCGTGAGCAAGGGATCACGATCGATGTGGCTTACCGCTACTTCTCGACTCAAAAACGTAAGTTCATTATTGCTGATACTCCTGGGCATGAGCAGTATACGCGCAACATGGCAACAGGCGCTTCAACGTGTGATCTGGCGGTGATCTTGATTGATGCTCGTAAGGGCGTTCTGGATCAAACACGTCGTCACTCGTTTATTTCTAACTTGCTTGGTTTGAAGCATTTCATCGTTGCAGTCAACAAGATGGATCTCGTGGAATATTCACAAGATCGTTTTGAAGAGATTCGCGATGAATACCTAGAGTTTGCTGAAAACCTAGAAGGCGAAACTAACATTCAGATCCTGCCAGTTTCGGCGCTTGAAGGCATCAACGTTGCTGCACCAAGTAAAGAGCTAGCATGGTTCGAAGGTCCATCTCTACTGGAAGTGTTAGAGAACGTCGATATTGATCAAAAGCGTTCTGCGGGAGAATTCCGTTTCCCTGTGCAGTATGTGAATCGTCCGAACTTAGATTTCCGTGGCTTTGCAGGCACAGTGGCCTCTGGCCGTGTAAGTGTTGGTGACGAAATCAAAGCACTGCCGTCAGGCAAAACGTCTAAGGTTGCACGTATCGTGACCTTTGATGGTGATTTGGAATCTGCACAAGCGGGCTTGGCGGTAACGCTGACCCTTGAAGATGAGATCGACATCAGCCGTGGTGATTTGATTGTGTTGGAAAACGCTCAGATTGAATCTACTAACCACGTATTGGCTGACATCGTGTGGATGACAGAGCAACCACTACAACCGGGCAAAGCTTATGACATCAAGATCGCAGGCAAGAAAACCGTCGGTCAGGTTGAAACCGTTCGTCACCAATACGACATCAACAACCTGTCGACTCACGCTGTCGATGAGTTGCCATTGAATGGTATTGGTTTGTGTGAATGGTCATTGAACGAGACTGTCGCGCTGGATAAATACCGTGAAAGTGCCGATACCGGTGGCTTCATCGTTATCGACCGACTAACCAACGTGACGGTTGGCGCGGGTTTGATTCGAGACCGTTTGGACTCTGTTGAACAGCAAGTCGGTAACTTCTCTGCATTTGAACTTGAGTTCAACGCATTGGTTCGCAAACATTTCCCTCATTGGGATGCCAAAGATCTAAGCCAACTACTGAAGTCATAAACGACCAAGTAACAGCTTATTGAATCAGGCGGAAACCGATCGTTTCCGCCATAAAGGACGGGTATATGTGGCAACAAGGATTTGTATTAGCGATTTTGCTCGGCATTATTACTTGCCTGCTCGTTACCCGTATTAAGCCAAGCTTTATCTTTGCTGGCGCGGCGTTTATTGCTTTTATGGCTGGCATGATCGACTTGTCGAGCTTGGCTAATAACTTCACTAACTCCTCGTTACTGACTTTAATTCTTCTGATCCTCGCATCAAGTGCGTTGGAGAAAACTCGCTTAATCAGCTGGGTTAGCCGCAATATCTCTGAAGGTAGGCTAGGTACCGTGGTTGCGAAGTTGGGTATTTCTACAGCGTTACTTTCTTCTTTTACTAATAACACCGCGGTGGTTGTTTCTTTGATCGGGGCGATCAAACGTAATCAACAGCACGCGCCGTCTAAGTTACTTATCCCTTTGTCATACGCTGCCATCTTAGGTGGCACCCTGACATTGATCGGCACCTCTACCAATTTGATCATCAATAGTTTTGTTGAAGATGCAGGTTTACCGAGCTTAAACTTTTTCACACCTACCTTGATCGGTTTAGCGGTTTTGGTCGGTGGGGTATTGATCCTTATTCCTCTTAGCTATTTTCTACCCAGCTACGATGATGGTTCTCAAGATGATCTGCCTTACTTTCTCGAGGCGCGAGTTGAGCCAGGTTCTCCATTAGTTGGCCGTAGCGTCAGTGAAAATAATCTTAGAGCTCTTAGAAAACTGTTCTTAGCCGAAGTGATTCGAGACGGTAAAACCACCGCGTCGATTGACCCTGATTTTATTCTTCAAGCTCGTGACCGATTGCTGTTTTGTGGTGATGTTGAGAGCGTGGCGACACTGCAAGAAATTCAAGGACTGACTCTGTTTGGTCAGCATCATTTGAATGGCCAGAGCTTTGTTGAAGTGGTGGTGAGTTCATCAGCAAGTTTTTGTAACAAAACCCTGAAAACTAGCCAGTTTAGAGATCGTTTCGATGCGGTTGTGGTTGCTATTCGTCGTGGCCATGAACGCCTAGAAGGTGGGCTAGGGAATATCACATTGACCGCTGGTGATACCTTGATTTTGGTTCCAGGTAAACGCTTTGAAGAACAGCGCCAACAACACAACAAAGAGTTTGTGTTGATGAATGACTTAGATTCGAGTGCCAAGCTTGATGCCGACAAATCGACGTTCGTGTTGCTCGGCTTTGCTAGCGTGATTGGTTTAGCCCTTATCGATGCAGTACCTATTATCAAAGGCTTAGCTGGTTTTCTACTGTTGCTGGTGGCATTTGGCGTGGTGCAACTGGGTGAGCTCCGCCGCCGTTTCCCAGTTGATATTGTGGTGATCGTGGGCTCTGCACTTTCTATTGCTCAACTGATGATTTCATCGGGTTTATCTGAGCGGATGGGGCTGATGTTTATGGAGGCGTTTAATGGCTGGGGCGTATTCGGTGCGTTAGTTGCTACCTACTTTATGACTTTGGTTTTGACAGAGCTGGTGACCAATAATGCGGCTGCAGCACTCTCATTTCCGATTGGCTACAGTATGGCAGTAGGTTATGGCGTTGACCCTATGCCGTTCATCATGGCGGTACTGTTTGGTGCCAGTGCCAGTTTTATCTCTCCATACGGCTACCAAACCAACTTACTTGTTTATAGCGTAGGTAATTACCATTTAACGGATTATCTGCGCATCGGCATTCCAATCTCGATTGTATATTCGGGCTTGGTGCTGACCCTAATTCCTTATTTTTTCCCATTTTAATGCTGTTTATTTAAAGGACTAATTATGACCGCAGTACTCAAATCCAAAGATGAGAATGTTGTGTGGCATCAACACTCGATTGATAAAACATTTCGCGCGGATCTGAAATCACAAAAGCCAGCCGTGCTCTGGTTCACGGGGTTGTCTGGTTCTGGTAAATCGACAGTCGCTGGAGCATTAGAAAATCGCTTGGCACAGCTTGGTTACCATACTTATTTATTGGATGGCGACAATGTGCGTCATGGATTATGTAGTGACCTTGGCTTCTCTGAGCAAGATCGTCGAGAGAACATCCGTCGTATTGGTGAGCTTGCTAAATTGATGGCAGATGCAGGCTTGATCGTGTTGTCAGCCTTTATTTCTCCGCATCAAGCTGAAAGGCAACTCGTGAGAGATTTATTGCCGGAAGGTGAGTTTCTTGAGGTGTTCGTCAATACGCCATTAGAGGTTTGCGAACAGCGTGATCCTAAAGGTCTGTATAAGAAAGCACGTGCCGGAGAAATCCCGAACTTCACAGGTATTAGTTCAGTGTACGAAGCGCCTCTGAACCCTGAGATTGATCTACCTGCAGGTGAGAAGACACTCGATGAATTGGTCGAACTGTGTATTGATGCGTTGGAGAAGCGAAATATCTTAGCCAACTGAGATCGTTGGTATGACTAAGGCTACTCAGCTGTTTATCTGTTTATTCACGACCGATAAATAGTGCAGCCTTAGTTTACCGAGACAAGAAACCTATCCTCTAGATTCTCTTTATTCCTCTCTATACTTCACTTTTTACACCGTCAATTTTAGCTCCGTCGAGTGTCTAGACGGTGTAATTTACGCTGCTTTTCACTTCTGTCTGTACTGTGAATTTCTGGCTCAATAGTGCAATCAGTTGATCGTAATACTGCGTGTTTGGCTTGTTACCGAGCAAGGTACAAAGCTCATTGCCTGTAGGGCTGAATCGGTAGTAAACCAGCTTCACGCCTTTTGATAATGGTGCCAGTGACATGCTCTTGCCTTGATAGGTTAGGTGCAGGGCTGGATCGAAATCAATCTCTCCGGATTCTAATTCTGTGCCCAGAATAATCCCGAGCTCTATCAAGTGGAGCAAGCTGGAGTAGGGCAGGTTGTGCCCACCAAGGTTGATGGTGTTGGTGGTGTCCCTTTTGCCAAAGTTGAATAGCCCAGCATGAGATTTAAAGCCGAGTAAGAGCTTTCTGCTGTTATCGCTACCAAAGCTACAACCCAGTGATGCTGCCCTTTGTAGGGTTAACGCTTCTTTTGGTGTCATGTCTTTTAAGATTTGCAGTGCCTTCATCGACGTCGAGCCTGGGTTGGTGACTTCTCGTTTCAGTACTTGAGCCCATAGCCTCTGCATCGATGTATTGTGGATCTCTTGTGCCATGTCGAAGAAACGGTATAACCAGTCCTGATCCGGGTCTCCAGCCGCTTCATCCTTACATGAAGAGTGCGCCAACTTTAGAATCTGTTCTAGGTTCTTTTGGCGAAGCTCTCTACGTTTTTTCTCTCGCAATAGTGCCCGTTCGATAAGCGTACTCTCAGCTTTATCCTTTGGCTTGGCACTATGACTAATTAAGGAATCGAGGCCGAAGCTTTGTGCGATGTGCAGCATTCTGCTGGCACTGTCGGCAATATGAGGCTTTTTCTCATGCTTATGCTGTGTGTCGCTAGCATGCTCAATGATCACTGGCTGTTTGGTTTTTGACATAAGAGTACCGTTAGGAGACGACTCAAAACCAATCGTAGTAAATAATTGCTCAGCCTAGCTTGTTAAAACGCTTGATAACTGAGCTACAATTTTTGATTGTAGAATAACTACTTATCAAAAAGCTCCGCCTTGTTCTCAAGGCTTTTTCCTACGCTATTTCTGAACACTTACTTATTGTGATTGGTATAACTGTCTAAAATGTAACTCTTTATCTTATTGGTGGCTAGATTTTGCGAGCATAGTTGAAGGTTTCAACAAAATTTTACTTTTGTTAATGATAATAAAATGTTAAATTTGTTGTAATTCTCAAGGAGGAGTTATGAATCAAGCCAATGATAACAAGCTGAAGAAACAGCTTAGTATAGGGTTATTACTCGCGACTTATGTCGCTGTTCTAGCTTACTTATCTAATTACATCGCGTAATTCAGAAGAAAATTATCGTTATTAAACTGTTATTGAATGATCACACTCGTTCAGTGACGGCAGCTCATCCTTGAGCCACCCTTCTAATGACTACATGTCGTCATATTCTTCAATCGCAGTACCTTCAATAAGATAACCGGTTTGCGCTAAGTCATGGCTGATTGACTCAGTTTTCAGCGTTCCGACCAAATAGATCACATCCCATAACTGCTGTATTGGTGCACCTTTCGGGAACTTCACGTAGATGATTTGGTTCGGTGGCGGCGGTGGCACGTGGATACATGCGCCAAAGTACGGTACCAGCAGAAACTCAGTGATCATATTCTCATCACCTTCCAATGGAATCACAAAGCCAGGAATCTTCACTGTGCTGCCATTCAATTCTGGGCGAACAGCACCAAGTGTCGATTGTTGAGGTTTGTCCATACTATTGTGGTCAACCATCGGCATACCAAATGAATCTAGCTGAGCGCGCTCTGATTCCGGAATCAAATCAATCCATTCAAGTGTTAATACCGATTCGTCATTCTGAGTGGTTTCAGCGTGAGCTGTACTGATAAATGGGAACAGAAGTAGCCCGAGTATCAGTAGGAATTTGCGTTGCATCGTAGGTTCCTATTTTAGATTCGAATCGTCATGCCATCAGACAATGACTGGCGGTAAGCCCTGAAAGCGGGAATAAAGCCGATAATGATTCCGGCAACTTGTACCAGCATAAGCAGTTTCCACTCATGCGGTGTGATTGCGGATATCGATATGTTGATACCATAACTTTGTTGCACAATAGGAGCAACCACTGCGATCAGCGCAAACAGCACTGCAACACCTAATGTAATGCCAAGGAAGGTTAGCGCACTGGCTTCACTGATCAGTAAACCAAACACATGACGAGGTCTTGCGCCCATCGCACGTAGGATAGCCATCTCTCGACGCCTTTCTTGCAAGCTAGTGAGTAGGCTACTGAGCATGCCCAATAAACCGGCGACAACAACAAACCCTGAAACAATCAGTAATGCTTGTTCTGCTACAGCCATCATTCCCCACAATTCGTGAAGCGCAATGCCCGGCATAATGGCGCTTAAAGGTTCTTGGCGGTAGTTATTGATTTCTCGTTGCAGTGCGAAGGTTTGGATCTTCGATTTAAGGCCAACCATCATCGCGGTAATCTGCTTCGGTTGGAAGTCACGTTGCTTTAGCGCTTCAGCATTCGGTGTGTGCCCGAGGTTGGCACCTGATTCCCAGCCAACATGAATTGCTTCGATTGCCTCTAGCGATACGTGTACGGTTTTGTCTACTGGTGTTCCTGTTGGCGCGAGTATTCCCACAATCTTGAAGGGCAGATTATCGTGACGGCTAAACGCAACATCACTGATACCGTGCGCAAGAATGATTTGATCACCTATTTTGTAATCTAGCTTCTTCGCGACGTCGGCACCAATCACTACGTCAAATAGCTGATTAAACTCTTTGCCTTGCTGAAAAGTAAGTGGTTGCTTACTTCCATAGCGATAATTCTCGAAGTAGCTATGGTTCGTGCCCATTACGCGGAAGCCTTTATGTGAATCACCCAATGAGATTGGGATCGCCCACTTTACAGCGTTGTGCTGGCTAAATTCTTCATAGCTTTTCCAGTCGATGTTGTTGGTCGCATTACCGATTCTAAATACGGAATAAAGCAGCAGGTTTACCTGACCAGAGCGGCCACCGACGATAAGGTCAGTACCTGAAATCGTATTGGCGAAGCTGCTCTTAGCTTCGGTTCTAACGCGTTCTACGCCGAGCAAGAGAATGACAGATACCGCCACCGTGAGAATGGTGAGAATAGCCGTGGCTTTACGGTTGAGTACGCTTTTTAAGGCTAAGTGAGTAATTACTTTCATACGACAACCTTAGCTTGGTTAACGGTTTTTAAATCTATGGTTCGAGTAAATAATTTTTCTAGTGTTGGATCATGGCTAACAAAGATAAGAGTAGAACCTGCCTGGTTGGCTTGTTCTAACAACAGTTCGATAAAAGCTTCTCGGTTGTCATGATCCAAAGCCGAGGTTGGCTCGTCGGCAATAATGATTTTGGGTTGGCCGATCAAAGCACGAGCGGCAGCAACACGTTGTTGTTGACCGATGCTTAACTCGGTAACGGGCTTGTCCATTAAAGCTTGAGGTAGTTTTAATCTGAGTAACAACTCTCGAGCCGTCTCTTGTAAGCTTGTCTGGCTTTCAGCGACTTGCCGTTTACGTATCTGTGAAAACTGGCAAGGAAGCGTCACGTTATCGATAACTGATAGATAAGGAAGCAGGTTAAATTGTTGGAAAATATAACCAATATGATCGGCTCTGAATTTATCTCTTTGACGAGGTGTAAGCTGAGTGAGGTCTTGATCAAGGATAGAGACTTCTCCTTGCTCAGCTTGGTTGATTCCGGTCAGTAGCCCTAACAAAGTTGATTTTCCACAACCACTTGGCCCTTTAATAAAAAGGTGCTCTTGGGCTTGGATGTGAAGAGAGGGGATCTCTAGCGTTGGTGGTAATTCAGGCTTCCAACGAAAGCTGATATTTTCGAGTTTGACCACAAGTGATGAACTGTCAGAAGACATGCTAGCTCCAATAATTAAAGCGGTGTATCTACTGGACAGTAATTTGAAACATAAATTCCCAGGAACACACCGATTTGAACAGCCAAGTAAGCGATGACTTACCTGGCTGTTTATTTTACGTTTAATCCGATCTAGGAGTGATTAGAATCGGAAACTAATACGCTCTGCGTTAAGCACTTCTTGTACTTGAGCTGTGTCTGTTAGTAGGTTCACCGTCATTTTTTCAGTGTTGCTGAACTTAGAGAACCACTGAGTGCTAACTGTGTCTAGCTTAGCAACATCTGAACATTCATAGTGGTACTCAACAGTGAACTCACCGTGGCCACCTTCTGAGTGATCGTGGCCTTCATGATCGTGGTGGTCGTGACCTTCGTGGTCATCATGATCGTGCTCAGCGTGCTCAGCGTGCTCAGCGTGCTCAGCGTGGTCATGGTCTTTGTGGTCATCATGATCGTGTTCAGCGTGGTCATGGTCTTTGTGGTCGTCATGATCGTGTTCAGCGTGATCATGGTCTTTGTGGTCGCCATGACCGTGTTCCGCATGGTCATGGCCTTCATGGTCGTCATGACCGCCTTCTAAGGTGTTTGCTACTGACTTGAACTTCAGAGTACAACTCGCATTGTTAAAACTAAACAGCTCTTCTGGCTTGTTTAATTGTGCGATAGCCTGTTCAAACACTTTCTTCTGTTCTGCAGTTTCTGGAGCATGTTCAAACCCAACCACATCAGCGCCGGGAGCTGTCACTTCAACAAGCAATTCTTGCCCATCTTGCGCGATGTTTACTTCAACTTGGCCATGTACGTGTGCATCATGAGAGCGGAATTCTTCGTTAGCTAGAACATTTGTAGAGACAGTCATGCCGATAACAACGGCTAAAAAAGTAGGTTTCATGTTTTTTCCTGAATAAAGGTTAATTAAAAAGTAGTGGTAATTAAGCGATATTTACAGGAGGTGAGCGTGCCAAATAAGCGAAATATAGCCGCTGTAGTGAAGTTACTGACTCTGTAATAGCGACAGTAAATTCCGAATGGAACTCTGGAATCTGTGGTAGTGAGTGCGCTGTGATGAACTGATTAAGCGAAAACAGCTCACAATGGTGTGAGGTGTGGTGCTCTGGTGCGATATCCACAATGTGTGTTGCGGCTAACACGCTTAACATGAGCATAAGCCCAAGCAAGAAGCCTGTTTTGCGTTTCACATTGTTGGGTGTGTTTTGCCACATCAGGATGATTAACCACAGAATTAAAAAAAGGATACTGTTATAATATAACAATATCCTTTGGTTAGGTCTCGAAAAAGACGCGAATATCTTATTAAAGGCTCGCTTTAATCAACTCAATGACTTGAGTGACTTCTGATTCGTTTAATGCACCTTCTTTTACAAACAAGATTTTACCTTGATTGTCTTGAACGATAATCGCTGAGCTTTCTTCTTTTAGAGCCCATGTTGACGCAACGGCGCCGTCTTCATCTAGGACCATAGAAGACCATGGAAATTCTTCTTTGCTGCTTTCGGCAGACGACTTAACAAAAGACCCAGTACCCCAAATCGCATCATCTTGGTTGATGATAGTGGTGGTTTGGTAGCTGTCTTCTGAGAATTTCGATGCGGTAATGGCTGCCATCAGTGGTGCGTTGAGCTCTTTAGAGCTGCTGCGGCCAGCGATAGCTTGAACGACGCGAACTTTACCTAGAAGATCATTGGTTGCCCAAGCTTGATATCCAGTATTTCCGTCGTTTAGAACAATCTCACCATAGTTACTCACATCGACGGCAGGCAGGGTAGCGCCTACTGATAGGTTGTGAGCATTGGCGAAGAGTGGAGAGGCTGCGGCTAGAAAAGCCAGTAGAGTTTTGTTTTTCATTATATTTTTGTTCCGCTTATTGGTTTGCACAGGAAGTATAATATGAAATTTGAAAAATGCCTCTTTAACTTTTTTATCGTACGACGTAGAAAGAAGTTGCAGGCTTGTTACCAAAAGGTATAATGCATCAATATCAAGATGAACAATAGATTATCTTGCTGTTTGCTAAAGGAATTAGCGATTAAATGTGCTTTGAACAGCGACGCTGTTCAGGTATGTGACTGTAGTACTCAAATGGAATTGAGGTTGTATTATGTTAAGAAAATTTTCTACTTACCGTCCACGTCAGGTGGCGCGTTTCGTTAAAGTCCTGTTCAAAGGCCAATTTGCTATTGAAGGTGTTGGAGAGTTTCGCTTCGACCAAGGCAAGGTGCTACTTCCTGAAGTTTCAGACAAACAAAAGCTCACTATTTTTAAAGAAGTTAACGGCACCATTGCAGCGTTGCCGGTGTAACTGAGCTTTATCGATTTGTCTTGCACCGAATAGATTAACAATGAAAAGGGCTTCCTGATGGAAGCCCTTTTTTAATGCGTGTCGTTCACGATGGTATGTCGAACGGCACTTTATTGTGGAGGGAAGCACACACCTGTTCCACCCAACCCGCAATACCCATTCGGATTTTTAGCTAGGTATTGCTGGTGGTAGGTTTCTGCGAAAAAATATTTTCCAGCAGGCAGAACTTCCGTCGTGATCTCGTTGCCTAAAGATTCAGTCATTGCTCGTTGATATTCACGTTTAGAGTGCTCAGCGATAGATTGTTGTTCTTCACTGAAGGTGTAAATCGCAGAACGGTACTGAGTCCCTAAATCGTTGCCTTGGCGCATCCCTTGAGTTGGGTCATGACGCTCCCAAAAGGTTTCAAGTATTCGAGCTAGAGAGGTTTGTTCACTATCAAATATGACACGAACGACCTCGGTATGGCCGGTTTGCCCAGTACATACTTGTTCATAAGTGGGATTAACTGTGTATCCGCCAGCGTAACCAACGGATGTTGAAATAACGCCATCCAATTGCCAAAACAAACGCTCAGCTCCCCAGAAGCACCCCATACCAAACAGGACTTCTTGTTGAGAGCCCGTGGGTGCATCGAGCAGGTCGGTTTGATTGACGAAATGGCGCTCAGTGATTCGAATTGGGTCAGCATTTCCCGGTAGTGCGGTTGCTGCAGAAACCAGTTGTTGTTTGTTTAGCATGTTATATTCCTTTTCGCATACGTTTACCGCGCTGGCTTTTATTTAACGTGGGTTCATATTAACTGTTGGTCAATATTGAATAAGTCTTTAAATTAGACCGTGTTATTCCAGGATTTATTACAGACTCAATGCCTATTTAGCGGTATTATTTCTTTTCACTTATTAACGTATTGATAACTTCTTCACCAATTAAACATGATAAGAAAAACTTTACCAGTTCTGATTGGCACTCTATTGTCATCGACGCTCGCTTTCGCTGACGTTTCCCTTGAAATCAAAGGGCTAGATGGAGCGCTTGAGGATAATGTTGATGCTTATCTGAGTGCGATCCCTGAAGAAGAGTATTCGGTTTCACTAAGATTCCAATCCCGCTTGGAATCTATGATTAAAGAAGCCCTGAATGCGTTAGGCTACTACCACCTTAAAATCACATTTACTCACTCCGAAGATGATACCGAAATGACCGTTACGGTTGAGCCGGGAGAGCCTGTTGTTATTTATACTTCAGATATCGTTCTAACTGGTGAAGCCAAGGATGACCCAGACTTTTTAGCCTTGATAGCGAAGAGTAGCTTGTCTAAAGGTTCGACTCTGAATCATGGTAATTATGACTCTTTGAAATCGTCGATCCGCAACCTTGGCTTAGCGAAAGGCTACTTCGATGGTGCTTATGATCTTAGTAAGCTAGAAGTCGCTCCTGAATTGAACCGCGCTTATGTTCGTCTTCATTATAACAGTGGTATCCGCTATCACTTTGGTACTACTCAGGTTACTGGTAGCCAGATAGAAGAAGATAAGGTGCAGTCACTTAAACCATTTGAGGATGGCGAACCTTACTCAATCACCAAAGTCGGTGAGTACAACCAAAACCTGTCCAATACGGATTGGTTCTCCTCGGTATTTGTTGAACCAGATTTAAGCCAGTTAGGCGAAGGCCGAGAGATCCCGATGAAGGTTAGCCTTGCTCCGCAAGCTCGTAACCAAATCGAAACGGGTATCGGTGTATCCACCGACCTTGGCGTAAAAGGCACTCTGAAGTGGAAAAAACCTTGGGTTAATGAACAAGGCCATAGCTTCAATAGTAGCCTGTCGATTTCTAAACCTGAACAGACGATTACCGCTACCTATAAAATCCCTCTGGATGACGTGCTGAACGACTACTATCAAGTTAAGTACGGTATGAAAAACTTGGATAATCGTGATACCAAGAGTTTGGAGTCAAACTTAGCGCTAGAAAGATATTGGCGACTGGATAACGGTTGGCAACGCACGGTCTTCATTCGATACTTGGTCGAAAACTATGAGCAAGGTTTGCAGGATGATTTAGCGCAATTTGTGCTGCCGGGTATCTCTTTCTCACGCACTCGAACGCGAGGCGGTTCGATGCCGATGTGGGGCGATAAACAAACCATTATGGTTGAAGCGGGTGATGATACCTTGTTATCTGAAACTAAGGTTGTTCGTTTTCAAGGTCAAACCGCTTGGATTCGAAGCATTGGCGACAATCACCGAGGCTTAACTCGACTTCAATTTGGCGGCAACTTTGCCGACGAGTTTGATAAGCTATCTCCCTCCCTAAGATTCTTTGCTGGTGGTGACAATAGCATTCGTGGTTATGGTTATGAGTCGATCTCTCCTCGAGATGAAAGTGGCGCACTAACGGGTGCCAAATTCATTGCAACCAGCTCGTTTGAATACCAATACCGCTTGGTTGGAAACTGGTGGGGCGCAGCATTCTACGACATTGGTGATGCCTTCAATGATAAACCTGAATGGAAACATGGTACCGGCGTCGGGGTTCGTTGGGCGTCGCCCGTCGGCCCTGTGAGCTTAGATTTTGCTTGGGGTCTAGATGCAGCAAAAGGTGATGAGTTCCAGTTACACTTTAGTTTAGGGCCAGAATTATGATCAAAGTGATGGGCAAGTGCATCAAGTGGACGTCGATCTCATTGACGTCTATTTTGCTGTTGTTGATAGCCTTGCTAGGTTTTGTTTTGTTCACCAATCCAGGGTTGAACACTGTGTTGTGGGGCGCTGAAAAAGCGTTGCCACAGCTTAAAGTGGAAAGCACTAAAGGGGCTCTGTTCCCGAGCTTTACGCTTAATAATGTTCAGTTTAAAGATGACAGCCTGCATATAGACACCAAAGTTCAAAAGCTGAACTTGGCGATTAATCCTCGCTGTCTGCTCGACCCTAAGTTGTGTGTCGATCGTTTAGCGATTCAAGGATTGGACTTCGCATTTACTGAACTGCCTCCGGCCTCTACAGAAGAAACAGAACCTACTCCGCCCGTAACATCGGTAAAAACACCGTTGCCAATCGTAATCAACCGTATCGCTTTGTCTGATATCAAGTTGAATATCTTAGGGCATGAAATTGAATGGAGCTTGTTCTCTACGGCTTTGAGTATGCAGGGCGAAAAGCTAACTGTATCGCCAACCTTATTCAATGATCTTAAGGTTAAACTCGCTGAGTCGACAGAAGAACCGCAAGCAGAAAAGGTTGAGCCAAAAGCTGCCGTTAAAACGGCTATCGAATTGCCGGAAGTCTGGATTCCTCTGCAGGTTGTGTTGGAGCGTTTTGACCTCAACCGTTTCACCTTAGAACAAGAAATACCAATCGTTGTTAACCACCTTGGGCTAGAAGCTCGCGCGGGCAAACACACGGTTGATGTTTCAACTCTCGAACTCGATATGCCACAAGCAAGCGCCAATCTAACCACGAAGGTTGAGCTCAAGGGCGGTTACCCGCTAGAACTTTCTTTGGATGCGTTAGTGAAAGAAACCGACCTTGCTGGTCAGAAGTTGTCTCTGAAAGCACAAGGCAGCGTGGCTAAGCTAAACCTAGATTCCCAATTTTCTGAGCTGATTGAGGCAAAGTTGTCTGGGGACATTCAACCCTTAGAACCGACTCTGCCATTTGACCTTCTTTTAGAGGGCGGACAAGCACAGTGGCCCCTTACCGGAAAAAGCGATTACCAAGCGACAATTGAGCAATTCAAAGCTGATGGCTCACTAGATGGTTTCAATGTTCTTCTTAAAGGTGAAGCCGATGGTAAGGAAATCCCTGAATTAGCCATTGATCTACAGGGTAAAGGCACGACGGAACAAATTGAGCTCGAGCGTCTAAAGCTCAACACGCTAGGCGGTGAGCTTAACGGTGTCGTTAAAGCGAACTGGAAGAGTCTCGTTAACTGGCAAGCTGACGTGACACTCAAAGATATTCAGCCGGGTCTGCAGTGGCCTGAAGCCGAGGGCAACATTAGCGGAAGCATCGTCACCTCGGGTGGGTTGACGGAAGCGGGCGGCTGGGCGATTGAACTGCCTAAATTGGATATTGAAGGGATCTTGCGAGAATACCCTCTGGATATCGAAGGTCAGTTGTCAGCGTCGGATCGCAGCGCGAGCGGTGAACCAAAACTGAAAACCAGTGGTTTGAGTTTGGCTCACGGTGTTAACTCGATTAAGGCTCAGGGTGAGCTTGATAAGAAATGGGACATGGGTGTTGAGATTTACTTCCCTGAGCTTGTAAAAAGCGTCCCTGACTTGAAAGGTAAAGTGATTGGTAACATCCAGCTAAGCGGTCTAACGAAAGAGCCTGAAGTCGATCTCGCTCTAAATGTGGATAAGGTAGATTGGAATAGCGAAGCAACACTAGAATCCTTGTCGCTTAATGGCTCTGTGATTCCTCTGCCATTGCCTGAAGCTCAAGCTGATCTTGAATTAAAAGCTAAGAACTTAACCTATCAAGATCAAAGCGTAGAAAGCATTGCTCTCACGGTGAGTGGTGGTGAGAAGAAACACACAATGACACTTGATGTGATATCCGACATCGTGTCTACAAGCTTAGCTATTTCCGGAGAGTTGATTCAAAAGCCTTCTCTTATTTGGGATGGATCGTTAGACAGAGTCAAAATCACTACTCAGCAAGGTCCTTGGGTATTAGACCAACCTGTCGCGATAAAGGCGGATGTCGATAAGCAGTTTGCTGATGTTCAAGCGCATTGTTGGAACCAATCGGGTTCGAGTGTGTGTTTGGATGAAGACGTTCGTGTCGGAAAATCGGGTGAGGCCAAAGTGGCCATCAATCAATTCGATTTCGAGCAGATTAAAGCCTTTGCGCCTAAAGAGACGCAATTACAGGGCTTAGTCAATGCGACTGCTCATGCAAAGTGGTCTGAACAAGATGAGCCTGAAGTCACGGTAAGCGTTGATATGCCGAAAGGTCAGGTTGTTCAACAAGTGGGTGAGCCAATCACACTGGGTTGGGAAAGCGTTGCATTGAATGCCCAACTGAAAGACAACAAACTGGATGCCGATTTTAAGTTGGATGTTTCCGACAATGGTGACCTGTCTGGCACGGTGTCGTTACCGGATATTCTTGCCGAAGACAAAATGGTCGATGCGGCAATTAAGCTGACCACGTTCCATCTTGATTTCTTACAACCAATTCTAGGTGAATACAGCTTATTGAAAGCCGACCTTGAGAGTGATCTTCAAGTTAAAGGCTCTCTGATGCACCCTCAAGTCTTTGGTCAATTCTCTGTTGATGGTATTCAAGTCAAAGGCGATGTTACGCCTGTTGATGTGAAAGATGGCCGCATCGACCTCGACTTTGATGGTTATAGTGCAAAACTGGATGCGAATGTCGAAACACCTGATGGTCACCTTGATATTGAGGGAACCGGAGATTGGCAAGATCTTAAAGCATGGCATTCGAACGTTAGAGTTTTCGCTGATGAGTTGATGGTTGATATCCCACCGATGGTTAAGGTGAAGGTCGTACCTGATATGACTATTGATGTCACACCAGATCTGGCGAAAATCACCGGTGATATTGCATTACCATGGGGACGAATTGTTGTTGAAGATTTACCACCGTCAGCGGTTGGCGTCTCTTCTGATCAGGTTATTTTGAATAAAGATCTAGAGCCAGAAAACGAAGATACGATTCCATTCAATGTGATGACGAATATTAATATCTCCATTGGTGATGACTTTAAACTGTCTGCCTTCGGTCTTGAAGGTGATTTGGTCGGTAAGCTCAACGTGGCTCAAAAAGACCAAGGTCCATTTATTACAGGTGAAGTGAACATCGTCGATGGTACTTATCAATCATTCGGGCAAGACCTCTTGATCGAAGAGGGTAAGATCCTAATGAATGGACCACCGGATCAGCCATACGTAGCCATCAACGCGATTCGTAATCCTGATAATACTCAGGATGACGTGACCGCTGGTATTCGAGTGACTGGCCCTGCGACAGAGCCTACCATCGAGATTTATTCTGACCCAGCGATGCCACAAGCGAACGCACTGTCTTATATTTTGCGTGGCCAAGATATCGACGGTGAGTCGAGCGGTTCGATGACAACGACTTTAATCGGTTTGAGTTTAGCGAAGAGTGGTAAGGTTGTTGGTGAAATCGGTGAAGCCTTTGGTGTAAAGGACTTGCAACTGGATACTGCAGGCTCTGGCGATGACTCTCAAGTGACGGTAAGTGGTTACATCCTGCCTGGCTTACAGGTGAAGTATGGTGTGGGTATCTTTAACTCGTTAGGTGAGTTTACCGTTCGTTATAGATTGATGCAGGATCTCTATGTTGAAGCTGTTTCTGGCCTAGACAGTGCTGTGGATCTTCTCTATCAATTTGAGTTCGAGTAGAGCCGTATGGGAGGGCATATGCAGCATCTTGTTTTTGTCTATGGAACCTTGAGGCAAGGTCAGTCCAATCACCATTATTTGCAGGGCTGCGATTTATTAGGGCAGTTTGATACACCTAAGGAATACGCACTTTTTGATTTAGGTGCCTATCCGGCGATGATTTTGGGAAAGAAAAGTGTCGCTGGTGAGGTCTATATCATTAACGACGAAATTTTAGAGTCGCTCGATCGGCTAGAAGATGTTCCTGTTGAGTATCGTCGCGAGCAAATAGAGACTATATTTGGATTAGCATGGGTATATTTGTATCAGCTTGATCTAACAGCTAATAAAGAAATACTTTCGGGTAACTGGTGTCAGCGGAACAATGATTCCTAACTAGTTAATCACCTTACGAGACAACAAAAAGCCAGCACTGAGTGAAGTGACCCCGTAAAG
>NZ_JBFRNC010000018.1:0-22708 GCF_041470825.1 Vibrio sp. 10N.261.55.A10
GCTTAAGGTTCTGTCTATGATTGTTAGTATAATAATAAGTACATGACCAATTTTAATAATTAACGGGTTATTGGTTAACCAAAATAAATCAAACTAAAGATTTGGATCACCATATAAATTTAATTGGTGATTTAATTCAATTTAGTATTGGAAATATATTGACGAAGTTTAAATAACGTAAACTTAACTAGATTTAATTTTTTGATATCCAATTAATCCCCCATTTAATTAGTGATGTATTACTTCCATATTTTAAATTTAGAATAAAAAATATATTGCCTATTTTATAGTTAACAATCTGCGTTGATGTAAACGATAGATAGTGACCATGTTGGTGACAATAAAGGTGATTTCGACAAAGGACCCGCCAATCGAACCAATCCAAATGTTATGGCTAGCCCAACAGAAAGAATTGAATAAGATCAAGGACCTCAATGCGATGCCTTGTCTTGAAAAGAGTGCCCATGTCGCAACGGATGAACCAACAACCGTAATAAATTCAAAGAAATGATTCATGTTGGGTAAAGTCATGCACCACATCAAGCCAATAAAGAACCACATCACTTTGCGCGATTGAGTTTTTATCGATACATAGCTGCGAATAGCATTAATAATTACGCCTATAGCCGCCACTATGGCGCCCATTAATATGAAATGGATACTCATTACAAAACAAAAGATCATCATCTGGTAGCGAAAACGCATATCATCTTTTTGCCAAAAGGCCATTACACCGATACAAAAAGCCAGGCCGCCAACTCCTTGTGTTATCCAGTTTCCCATATTTAGCCTTTATTTTTAAGATGCTATCGAGCACGATTAAATATTAACTTTGAAAGAATAATGCTCAACCATAAAATAACCCTCCAAAAGGAGGGCTAGATATAACGTCAAAATGCTATTGCACTAGGTTTAATTGACTAACTTAACGGCTTCACGAGTTAAATGAGCCAGCTCTTCCCAATTGCCTTCTTCAATCAGCTTCTTATCCACCATCCAAGTACCGCCACATGCGAGCACGCGAGGTATCGCTAGGTAGTCTTTAATGTTGTTTGGGTTGATACCACCGGTCGGCATGATTTCAATATCCGTGTAAGGCGCAAGAAGTGACTTAACCATGTTGATGCCACCTGATGCTTCAGCAGGGAAGAACTTCAATGTGGTTAAGCCCATTTCTAGAGCGGCTTCTACTGTACTCGGGTTGTTGACTCCAGGAATGATATCAATACCAATCTCTTGGCAGGCTCTTACCGTGTTTGGGTTAAAGCCAGGAGAGACGACAAACGTTGCGCCTGCCTCTTTAGCCGCAATAGCTTGCTCACGATTGAGCACAGTGCCTGCGCCGATCAACATATCTGGTTGTGATTCACGAAGTAGACGAATAGCTTCAACTGCAGCTTCCGAACGGAATGTAATTTCTGCTGCAGGTAAACCATTTTCAGCTAACACTTTACCCAGAGGGATGATGTCTTCAGCGTTGTCGATAGCGATCACAGGGATAACTTTCAGTGTTTTCAGTTGTTGTTTGATGTTAGACATTGGTATTCCTTAAATGGCTGTGATGGCCGCTTGAGTGAGTTCTTTTGCAATAATGGCACCACGATGTTGGATAACGACGCCTGCCATGGTATTGCCGCGCTGGCATGACTTTGTTAAGTCTTCGCCCGCAAGGTAAGCCGATAAAAATCCGCCGTTGAATGAGTCTCCTGCCGAGGTCGTATCAACGACATGATCAACAGGCAGGGTTGGCACCGCTAGTGGAGCCGAAGCGGCACCAGAATCTGGGTGTATGGTGGCATCTTGAATGAGACAGCCATCTGCACCCAGTTTGACGATGCATCGCTTAACACCCAGCGTCGTTAGACGTTCGATAGTTTGTTCTGGAGAGCTATCGCCCCAAATTAATTGTTCATCATCGAATGTGACCAACGCTAAATCCGTCAATGTATACATGGCCTGGTAGCTGTTTTTGACGGTTTGGTTTTCGTCTTGTGGCCAAAGTGCAGGGCGGAAGTTACTGTCGAAGGCAATCTCAACACCTTGTGCCTTCAACTCAACCAAGATGTTCAATAGCTCGATACGATCTTGTTCAGGCAGAATCGCTAATGTGATCCCGCTGAGAAAGACCATATCGACATTGCGCAGTGCCTGCTTTATCTGATTGAAATCTGGGTGCTGTAGCAGGTAGCGTGCAGCCGACTGGTTTCTCCAGTACAGAAAGGTACGTTCACCTGCGTCATCAAGCTGAATTAGGTATAGACCCGGAGTACGTTGGCTGTCTTGTAGAACAAGGTCCGTCGACACCCCCTCTTGTTGCCAGCGTTCTAACATTCCCTTGCTAATCGGGTCTGCGCCCAAAGCCGTGACGTAGGACACTTTTATGTCATCTTGATTGAGGTTGGCCTCGCAGCCGCGGCTTAGATAGACCGCAGCATTGAGTGTGTCTCCGCCAAACGTTTGATGCATTGAGCCGAACGGTTTGCCGTTAAGCTCGATCATGCACTCACCAATAATGGCGATATGTTTCATGGGTTACGCCCTCTCTTCGAAGTAGCGTTTTGCGTTACCAAAGCAGATGTCTTCGACCATAGGGCCAAGCAGTGACATGTCGTTTGGTACCTCGCCGTTTTCAGCCCAACGACCAAGCATGTCACACAGAATTCGGCGGAAGTATTCGTGGCGTGTGTACGACAAGAAGCTGCGAGAGTCAGTCAGCATGCCGACAAACTGGCTAAGCAGACCAAGTTGAGATAACTGTTCCATTTGGCGTTGCATGCCGTCTTTCTGATCGTTGAACCACCAACCAGAACCAAACTGAACTTTGCCCGCGATGCCGCCACCTTGGAAGTTACCAATCATGGTTGCCATCATCTCGTTATCGCGAGGGTTTAAGCAGTAAAGGATGGTGCGAGGTAACTCGTTGCTTTGATCCATCTCGTCTAACAGGTGAGCCAATTCGAAGGCAAACGTCTTATCGCTAATCGAATCAAACCCTGCATCTGCGCCTAACAGCTGGAACATACGCGTGTTGTTATTGCGCTGAGCACCAATGTGAAGCTGCATTACCCAACCCATTGCGGCGTAGCGCTTGCCTAACCACACCTGAACCGCTGTTGAAAACTGCGCACATTCTAGATCGGTGAGCGTTTCGCCATTGAGGCGTCGAGTTAACAGGGCATCCAAATCCGATTCTGATGGAATAGGTGCGTAGCGAACCACTTCAATACCGTGGTCAGCCGCACGACAGCCATGGGCATTAAAGTGGACTAAACGCTTGTCTAGCGCACTCAACAGATCATCAAATCGACGGATCTCGATATCGGCTACTTGACCAAGTTGGCGCAGGTAATCGACAAAGGTGTCGAGTTCGATTTTGAAGGCTTTATCTGGGCGCCAGCTTGGTAACACTTGTACATCAAATGAATTGTCTTGAGCGATCGCCTTATGGTGTTCAAGAGAATCAATTGGATCGTCTGTCGTACCAGCCATCACCACATTCATCTGCTTCATGATGCCGCGAGCACTAAATTCTGGTGTCGCTAATAGCTCGTTGCCTTCGTGCCAAATTTGGTCTGCGGTTTCTGGACCAAAGAGAGTGCCAGTAATACCAAATGGGCGGCGTAGTTCTAAATGAGTCCAATGGTAAAGTGGGTTGCCCAAGGTTTGAGGGACGGTTCTAGCCCAGGCCATGAACTTATCATAATCGCTTGCGCCTCCAGTAATCAGACGCTCATCAATCCCTGCTGAACGCATACCACGCCATTTGTAGTGGTCACCTTCAAGCCAAATCTTAGACATGTTTTCGAACTGATGATCTTGAGCCACTTCTGCCGGGTTTAGATGGCAGTGATAGTCATAAATCGGCTGGTGGCTTGCGTGTTCATGGTACAAACGACGTGCAGTCTCATTCGACAGTAAAAAGTCTTCACATAAGAAATTCTTCATTGTTTGTACTCCTTATAACGCAGCCACGGTCGCAACGGCACCGTGTTCAATTAATGATTGGTACGCTGAACTTACCGCATCAATGACCTGCGGGTCTTGGCCTAGCTCGGTAGGGAAAATCGCTTCAACCGCAAGTAATGCTGGAACCACAGAAACATTGAGTCCATGCTGGTCGCAGATCTGGCGAAGTGTGTCTGCCATTGGATCGCGGACATCAATCTCATTGCCTTGCTCATCAACGCCAGATACATAGCGCATCCAGCCAGCGATGGCGGTTGCAAGCCACGAGAAATCTGAGCCTTGATCTAAATGGAATCGTAAGCTGCCACCCATACGTTGAGGGATCTTCTGGCTGCCATCCATCGCAATCTGCCACGTCTTGTGCTTCAAGCTTGGGTTAGTGAAGCGGTTGATCAGCAAGGTTGCGTAACCTTCTAAATCAGTCCCTTCAGGCATCGTTAACGAAGGTGCCTGTGATTTCATCATCATGTCAAAAGCGGCTTTTCGGTAGCCAGCATCCGTCATAGTGTCGGAAATATGGTCGTAGCCACCAAGGTATCCAAGGTAAGCAAGGAAAGAGTGACTGCCATTGAGCATACGCAGTTTCATCTCTTCGTAAGGCACCACATCTTCTACGAACTCTGCGCCAGCGACATTCCAATCTGGACGACCTGCCACAAAGTTATCTTCAATCACCCATTGGCGGAAGGGTTCACAGGCGATGCCACATGGGTCTTCACAACCAAGCAGTTCTGCAATTTCTGTCAGTGTTTCTTCTGTTGCTGCGGGTACGATACGGTCAACCATGGTGCATGGGAAGGTGACATTGGTTTCAATCCAATCACGTAATTCTGGGTCAAGCAGTTGAGCAAACTCAATGATCGCTGCTTTTGCTACATGACCGTTCTCTTGCACGTTATCGCAAGACATGACCGTGAATGGTGTTAAGCCACGTTCACGTCGAATTTTGAGCGCTTGCACAATGTAACCTAATGCTGATTTAGGTTCGCTTGGGTTAGCTAGGTCAGCGATGACTAATGGGTTATTTTTGTCGAGTTTTCCTGTCGCTGGGTCTGCGCAGTAGCCTTTCTCTGTGATGGTCATAGAAACGATAGCCACTTGAGGTTCGGCCATTTTTTCTAATACGGTTTCGATGCCGTCTAGGCTTGGGTGAAGAGATTCGGCCACTGAGCCGATCACTTTAACGTCTGTGGATTCAGCGCCTTTTTCAGCAACCGTGTAAAGGTGATCTTGCGTGCGAAGTGATTCAATTAAGTCTTCGCCTCCGAATAGGTTAATTTCGCAAATACCCCAATCAGTGCTGGTCTTGCTGAGCATTTCATTGGTGAACAACGCTTGATGCGCTCGGTGAAATGCACCGAAGCCAAGGTGCACGATACGGCTTTGGAGTGCTGAACGGTCGTAGTCAGGTCGTAGTACAGTGTTTGGCAGCGTAGAGTTAGCAACAGTCTTCATTATTCAGTTCCTTTTCCCGCCAGCGAACCAGCGGGATTTTATTATTTGATAAAGCGTTTGAGTGTTTAGCAGTCTTAGAATCTATCTGTGACCAAATTACGAACCGTAGCCCAGTACCAATTCAGGTAGGAACAAGCTCAGCTCAGGGATAAAAGTAACGGCCATTAGGGCTGCAATAAGTGCGGCATAGAATGGCAATAAAGGCTTGATGACTTTGTCGATGGCAATGTTGGCAACCGAACAACCGATGAACAGAGCACTACCTACTGGCGGTGTACAGATACCGATAGCAAGGTTGAAGGTCATCATGATGCCGAAGTGCACAGGGTCGATGCCTAGGTCTAGCGCGATTGGTAAGAAGATTGGTGTGAAGATAAGAACCGCAGGGGTCATATCCATAAAGATGCCAACAATCAACAGAATCACGTTGATAATCAGTAGGATCATTAGTGGGTCTTCGGAAACCGCGAGTAGAGCATCGGCAATCATGTAAGGTACATCGGCGTTCGCCATTGCCCAAGACATGCCCATTGATGCGCCAACCAGTAATAGAACGATAGATGTTGTTACTGCAGACTCAAGGATGATCTTTGGAATATCACCCCATTTCACTTCGCGGTAGACAAGCACAGCTAAAACAAACGTGTATACCACAGCAATTGCGGAAGCCTCAGTCGCAGTAAAGATACCGCCAATGATGCCGCCCATGATGATGCCGATCAGTGCTAAAGAAGGTGCTGCTTTTAGGAAGGTATTCCATACCATTGATGTGGAAGGACGAGCTGCGACTGGGTAGCCACGACGTTTCGCGATAATACCTGCCACCATCATGATGCTCAGCCCCATCAATAGGCCTGGGATGTAGCCTGCTAAGAACAATGCTGCAATAGAGGTACCACCAGAAACTAATGAGAACACGATCAGCGTGTTGCTGGGTGGGATAAGCAAGCCCGCAGGACATGACGTAATATTTACCGCAGCCGAGTAGTTTTCGTCATATCCATCTTTCTTTTGCAGAGGAGACATAGTGCCACCAACTGCAGCAGCCGATGCAACCGCTGAGCCTGAGATAGACCCAAACATCATGTTTGCCATCACGTTTACGTGGGCGAGTGAACCTGGTAGACGACCACCCAACACTTTCGCGAAGTTGATCAAACGCAGCGCGATGCCGCCTTGGTTCATGATGTTGCCCGCCAAAATGAAGAACGGAATTGCTAATAGTGCAAAGTTATCAAGGCCTGCCGCCATACGTTGAGCAACTACAGCAATTGCAGGCTCAAGCGGTAAGCTCATTAAGATGGTTGCTAGTGACGATAAACCAATCGCAAAAGAGACCGGTACACCGATTGTAAGCAGTACAGCGAAACTACCGAATAATGTCAGTATTACTTGCCATTCCATTGTGAAATCCTTCTATCAATCAAGTTGTGAGTCGGTGATCAAATCGTCACCTGACATTAATTGTTTAACGCGTTCGTAGGTAAATACGACTGAGTAAAAAATCATCAAAGCGCCACTAACCGGTAAGCAGAAGTAGATGTAGCCCATTTCTAAACCTAGAGCGGGAGTCAGTTGTCCCATCGCAAGTGTTTTAGCTGCAAGTTGGCTGCCACCGTGTACCAGAACGATATAAGAGAAAGAAGCGATGGCTATTTGGATAATGATTTCGTTGATTAATTTACGTTTGCCAGTCAGCTTCATCGTAAGTAGGTCGATGGCAAGGTGGCGTTTCAGACCTGTTGTGTAAGCAGCACCAATCAGGGCTACCCACATAAAGAGGTAACGAGCGAGCTCGTCGGTAACAGTACTTGGTTTGCCAATAACATAGCGGGATAGAACCTGCCATATCACGCATAGCACCAAGAAAGACGATAGAGACACTGTAAAGGCGGCCAACCCTCTATTTATGTAACTGACCAATTTATTCATGTTTATTTCCTTTCAACAAAATTGCGTATCTCATAACAATTGGTTTACCAATGTAAGAAATTGTTTCTATGTAGGGATGGGATGTTCAAAAATCTGGCTGAATCATAAGCTATTCATTTTTTGGTTGGCGTGAGCAACTTCACAAATGATTTTGGTTGACCAATTTATGGGTTTTTATTGTGACTTTGGTCAATCAATTTTAATTTCAGCTTTGACGGTTCCTTTTTTGAGCCCCAATATGAGCCCATAACAAAAAACACCCTACATTTTGGATAACCAATCCACGGAGAATAAGAATGATGATGACGCGTAAAACTTTGATTAGTGCGGTTGTCGGTGCTGCTTTGACTTTTGGAGCAACAGCTTCTGCTTATGCAGCGACAACATTGAAACTGAGCCATAACCACCCTCGTGACCATGCAGTACATGAAGCGATGACGTTTATGGCGAAAGAAGTACGTGAATTGACTGATGGTGAGGTGCGTATTCGTATTTACCCTGATGCTCAATTGGGTACACAGCGTGAATCTATGGAGCTGATGCAGAACGGCGCTTTAGATATGGTGAAAAGTAATGCTGCTGAGCTAGAAGCTTTTTCTCCTGCTTATTCATCATTCAACATGCCTTACTTATTCCGCGATCAAGCGCACTACTACAGTGTGACTGATGGTGAAGTAGGCCGTGACATTCTTAACTCTTCTCGTGATAGCGGCTTTATTGGTGTGACTTACTACGACGCTGGTGCGCGTAGCTTCTATACCAATAAGCCAATTAACACACCAGAAGATCTGAAAGGTTTGAAAGTTCGTGTTCAACCAAGCCCATCAGCAATTGCGATGGTGAAAGCGTTAGGCGGTAACCCAACGCCACTAGCTTACGGTGAGTTGTACACAGCACTGCAGCAAGGTGTCGTAGATGCGGCTGAAAATAACATTCCTTCTTTCAGCTTGAGCCGTCACAGTGAAGTGTCTAAATACTTCAGCTTAGATGAGCACACGATGGTTCCGGATGTGTTGGTTATCTCAACCAAAGCATACGATAAACTGACTGCAGAACAACAAGATGCGCTAATGAAGGCGGCAAGTGATTCATCTGAATTGATGAAAAAATTGTGGGCTGAATCGGAAGCAAAAGAGCGTGCTAAAGCCGAGAAAATGGGCGTTACTTTTGTGGAACCAGACAAGGCTGCGTTCGCACTAGCGGTTCAACCTATGTACGACGCGCTAGATAAAGCGGACCCAGAATTGAGCGCATTGATTGACCGTATTCAGGCTGTTGAATAACGAGCAAATATAGAAAAAAGAGTAATACAAAAACAAGGTGTTACTGCATTTTAAGATATAGAGGTTGACCAATTATATTTGGTCATTATGATGGCGAGAGAAATACAATGGAAAGAAGTGACAATATCATCATGATGCCTTTCGAGCCGAAAAGACCTTATCAGGAGATAGGGTTAGTACTAAGAAAAGAACTGATTGAAGGCCTGTATAAGGTCGGAGATAGGTTACCTCCAGAACGCGATATTGCTGATCGTCTAGATGTAAGCCGCACTGTAGTGCGTGAAGCGATCATCATGCTAGAGCTTGAAAACTTAGTTGAGGTAAAAAAAGGGTCAGGTGTTTATGTCCTGAACATTCCTACTCATTCTCGCGAGAATGTGGTCAGCGATGACGCTGGTCCATTCGAGATGCTGCAGGCCCGCCAATTACTGGAAAGTAATATCGCGGAGTTTGCGGCAACTCAGGTCACTCCGGGCGACATCATTAAGATGCGCTCTGCACTCGAACTCGAGCGCGAAGAGCTTGCAAGCGGCACTACCGATTGCAGCGGAGATGAAAGATTTCACATGTGTATTGCAGAGGCAACTCAAAACTCTGTGCTGGTAGATATGTTGAAACAATCCTGGGATCGACGCGAAAAGAGTCCAATGTGGAATAAACTCCACTCTCACATCAGTGGTCAAGATTACCGTGAAGAATGGTTAGATGATCACGCTCGTATCCTCGCCGCCTTACAGCGCAAAGACCCTGTCGCTGCTAAGAACGCAATGTGGCAACACCTTGAGAATGTTAAACAGCGTTTGTTAGCGCTGTCAGACATTGATGACCCAAACTTTGATGGTTACTTATTTAGCTCCAACCCAGTGGTGCTGCTTAGCTCAGAAAGCTAGTTCTGAAGCTAATGTTGAATTCAGCGACAAGGCTCCTCTTGAAAGCTGATTCATTCAATAGGTTGTAGATAGGTAATCGTCTTTAGACCGGCGTAGACCGGTGCTATCTCGGGCAGTAATTGTCATTGCTGCCATTAAGAAGTCGTTATTGCATTTAGCTTGATTAATTCGAGCCGGCTAAGTGCGTCTTAAAGAAAGGTAAGTCTCATGGAACAAACGTGGCGTTGGTACGGCCCTAATGATCAAGTCTCGCTAGACGATATTCGTCAAGCGGGCGCAACTGGTATTGTGAATGCACTGCATCATATTCCAAATGGTGAAGTTTGGACAAAAGAAGAAATCCTCAAGCGTAAAGCCATTATCGAAGAGAAAGGTTTAACGTGGTCGGTTGTAGAAAGCGTGCCTGTGCACGAAGAGATCAAAACTCAAACTGGCAACTACCAGCAGTGGATTGATAACTATAAGCAAACTCTGTCTAACCTTGCTGAGTGTGGCATCGATACGGTTTGTTATAATTTCATGCCAGTGTTGGACTGGACGCGTACCGATTTAGAATTTGAAATGCCTGATGGCTCGCGCGCACTGCGTTTTGACCAAATCGCGTTTGCGGCATTTGAGCTGCATATCTTGAAACGTCCAGGTGCAGAATCGGACTATTCAGAATCAGAGCAAGCTCAAGCGTTGGATTACTTCAACAACATGACGCCAGAGCAAATTCAGCAACTGACTAATAACATCATCGCTGGCCTGCCAGGCGCTGAAGAAGGTTACACACTAGAAGCGTTTCAAGCACAGCTAGATCGCTATGCGGGAATCGACAAAGACAAGCTACGTGAGCACATGTCTTACTTCCTCGCTGAGCTGATGCCTATCTGTGATGCGAATGGCTTGAAGATGGCGGTTCACCCAGACGATCCACCGCGTCCGATTCTAGGCTTGCCTCGCATCGTTTCAACGATCGAAGACATTGATTGGTTGACCGAGCATGTACCGAGCAAAATGAATGGCTTGACGATGTGTACGGGTTCATACGGTGTTCGTGGCGACAATGATCTGGTTAATATGATCAAAAAGCACGGTGACCGAATTTACTTTACGCACCTGCGTTCAACTAAGCGTGAAGAGAGCAACCCAATGACATTCCACGAAGCAGCGCACCTCGATGGTGATGTGGACATGTACAACGTTGTGATGGCTATTTTGGATGAAGAAAATCGTCGTGCAGAAGTGGGCGATCACCGCTTAATTCCAATGCGTCCGGATCACGGTCATCAAATGCTGGATGACCTTAAGAAAACCACTAACCCAGGTTATTCGGCGATTGGTCGATTGAAAGGCTTAGCTGAAGTTCGTGGTTTAGAGATGGCATTGAAACGCGCTTTCTATACCAAGTAACGACGGCATCTAGCTTTAAAATACTTTTAAAAACCAGAACTCATGTTCTGGTTTTTTGTATCTGAGCTCAGTAAAACTTCAGAGTTTGGATAACAACAATCACGCCCCTAACTTGGTAAAGGCCAACGGGGTTTGTCCAGTTTGCTGTTTGAAAAAAGCGATAAACGCACTGTTAGATGAGAACTCTAGCAAATGTGCCACATCACCGACTTGTCGGTTTTCTGAGAGCAGTTCAATCGCTTTAAACAAGCGCCATTGCTGTCGCCACTCTTGGTAAGTCATGCCTGTTTCGGCTTTGAATAATCGAGTAATCGTTTTGGTGCTTGCGCCAACCGAGTTCGCTAATGTCGAGAGGGCTGGGGCAAGAAAGGAATCGGTTCGGACTTGTTTGCAAAAGCTTTTAAAGCGGCGATCTGTCGGTAGTGGCAAGATAAACGAGTGTTGGTTAGCACTGTAAAACTCTTCCCAGAATAGGTTGGCGGTATTGGTGGTTTGCTCGCGGGCAACGTCCCAATCCCAGAAAGCCATCTTATTGATCAGGGCTTTTAAAAGCTCATTCACTTCCACAATTTCAATCGCTTCTGGGCAGGTGTAAATACTGCTATCAAAATAGAGCGACCGATAAGCAACCACATTGGTCATCTGCGCGCGATGTTTGGTATAAGGCGGGATCCACACGGCTTTAGTCGGCGGCAAAATGCAAATGGCGTTTTTTAAGGTCAAGGTGATGCAACCCTGCGGAGCATACAGCAACTGTCCTTTTACGTGGTGATGTATTCCTGAGTCATGCTGACCTAGCTCTGCCGCAATCCCTATTACGGGCGCAGGTAAGCTGTCTGCATCAAACTCAATGGTTTCGCTGATTAATGCCATTTGTCCCAATCTTGTTGTTTTTGGTTTTAATGTTGTTAACGAGCCAAGGTTAGTTTCCCCTAGACTCCTCGTCAAGTTCACTGGTCTTGGAAAAATGATGAAAACAAAACCTTCTTTATGGCAAATGGTGCTATTGCTGATGTTCCCTCAAATCGCAGAAACCATCTATAGCCCGACTCTGGATTCAATATCGAAATCCTTTGATGTGAGTTACGCACAAGCGGCGCAAACCCTCTCGATCTACTTCTCAGCGTTTGCGCTCGGTGTTGTGGTATGGGGCATATTGGCAGACAAATGGGGGCGCCGACCAACCATGTTACTGGGCATGGGGTTATTCGCCTGTTCAGCACTTATTGCTATGCAAACCGACAGCTTTACGTGGTTGATGATAGCCAGAGCCATGGGTGCTTTCGGGCTTGCGGTTGGCTCGGTTGTGACACAAACCATGTTGCGCGATGCCTTTAGCGGCGCGGAACTGGCCAAGGTGTTTGGTTACATGGGGATGGGGCTGTCGATTAGTCCAATCATCGGGCTGCTTCTTGGCGGTCAACTAAGCCAAGCGGGCGGGCATCAATATGTGTTTATTGCCTTGTTTATTATGGTGTTAGCGTTGTTGGCACATAGCCTATGGTCATTGCCTGAAACGCAACAATCTAAGCAGCCATTGCAGTTAAAGTCACTCAGTATTCACATGATCAAAGATAGCGATATATGGATGTCTGCGTTGCTGGTTGCGTCGTTCAATATTGCACTGTTTTCCTATTATCAATTGGGTTCATTTGCCTTCATTCAACTTGGATTTAGCGTTGAGCAGTTTGGCTACAGCGGCATTGTGCTTGGGTTCGGGACTCTGTTGGGAAGCTTGGTGAACAAGACATTGTTGAAGAGACAAGTGTCTTCAATGTCTCTGATTGGTATCGCAGCAGGGCTTCAAACATTAGGTGCGGTGGGTGTCTATTTTTCACAACACACGATCTGGTTCTTGCTTCCAATGATGTTGGTGGTTATGGCGTTTGGTATTGCGATCCCTAATGTATTGAGCCGAGCGTTGGTACGTTACCAATCTCAAGCAGGAAGTGCAGGCGCACTGTTTGGTTTGATGTATTACACCTTGATCGGCTCAGGGCTCGCTTTAGCGGGAATGCTCCAAGATCTAGGTGTAGTGTTGGTACTTTGTGGCGCGTTATCTGTTCTGGTGACGATACGCAGTCGACTCCAGCTTAAACGCTAAGTCTCTCATCTGTATTGATAAATTCCGTGTCCTGTTTGGCGCGGAATTTATCATTTCTTGGTTTGTAAATTTGGATATTGACAGGGGTAGAGTGATCGTTCTACCCTGTAAGTAGAACAATCATTCTACCCTTTGTCGGGTATTGAGAGAGCACTATGTTGAGAGAACAGATTGCAGCAAGCTTAGAGGTGGCATTTAGCCAGCAAGGTTTTGCTGAGCCGAGCGTTGCACAGCTGAAAACGGCGTGCGATGTAAGCCTAAGAACCTTGTATAAACACTTCCCTTCAAAAGAAGCGATGATCGTTGGTGCCTTGGAGTATCGACATCAACGTTACCTAGATTTCTTGTTGGAAACGTCGCCTGAAAAGGGGCTCGCATCGGTTACTCATATCTTCAACAAGCTTCAACAATGGTTAGAAGAATATGCGCCGCACGGGTGTATGTCGATGAATGCGATGGCCGCGTTTCCCGATAATGAGCTTATCAGCCAAGCGGTTACACAGCATAAAGAACAAGTTCGTTTGCTTATAGGCAATCAGAGCCTTCGAGAGGATCTCGCGACACCACTGTTTTTACTTCATGAAGGCGTATCAAGCGCGTGGCCAGTCTTAGGCGAAGAAGCAGTGGCATCAGCACAGAATATGGTGACAAAATTACTCGAGGAAACACGATGAAATTCGAACTACCGAAAACAATGAAAGGCGTAGAGATGCTAGGGCACGGCGGGGCAGAAATGCTTGGCTACCGTGAAGACATTGCTGTTCCAAAAATTGAGCCTAATGAAGTGCTGATCAAAGTCATGGCAGCAGGCGTGAACAACACCGACATCAACACACGAATCGGTTGGTATGCGAAAAGTGATGATTCAGACGATGCCAGTTGGTCGGGTGAAGCGTTGAAATTCCCTCGCATCCAAGGTGCCGATGTGTGCGGTTTTATTGTAGCTGTTGGTAACGAAGTTTCGGCTGACCGTATTGGTGAGCGTGTTCTGATTGAGCCTTGTTTGACCGAGGTTTATGGACAAGATCTACCACAACCATGGTATTTCGGATCTGAGTGCGATGGTGGTTTTGCTGAATACACCAAAGTAGCAGCTAAGCATGCTTACGCGGTGAACAGTTCTATGTCGGATGTTGAGCTAGCGTCTTTCCCATGCTCTTACTCGACCGCAGAAAACATGCTGACTCGCTCGAATGTGGCTGAGGGTGATCGCGTGCTTATCTCAGGTGCATCGGGCGGTGTGGGCTCTGCGGCTATTCAACTAGCAAAAGCTCGTGGCGCGTATGTTATTGCCATCACTAGCCCAAGCAAGAACCAACAGTTACTTGAACTTGGCGCAGATGAAGTGATTGCCCGTGATGCAGATTTGGTTAACGCGCTAGGCGAAAGCAGCGTGAATGTGGTTATCGATTTAGTCGCCGGTGATAAGTGGCCGGAATTCCTTGAAGTGCTGAAACCACATGGTCGCTATGCTGTGTCTGGTGCGATTGGTGGTGCAATGGTTGAGCTTGATGTGCGAACTTTGTATCTCAAAGACCTCAGCTTTTTTGGTTGCACGGTTTTAGAACCGCAAGTATTCCAAAACTTGGTTAATCGTATCGAGAAACAGCAGATTGGCGCCATCGTTGCAGAGTCTTATCCGCTAGCCGATATCCATAAAGCGCAAGATGAGTTCTTAAAGAAAAAGCATGTTGGTAAGATCGTGTTGGAAGTGGCAGAACGCTAGTTTTAGTCAGCTTCACGGTTTAGATTGATGGAAGAGTGAGCAAGCTTTATTTGCTCGCTCTTTTTGTTCCTGGTGAATACCGAGGAGCTGAGCAAATTGTTGGGTAACAGATCCTATACAGCTGAAAGGTTAATGATTCATTTATCACTGTATGGTTTATGAGTTGCCTGTGCGATAATCACCGCCGTTATATATCCCGAACTGTTTGATAATCATCTAGGAGCCGTATTGATGTTTAAAAGGGTATTGCAGGCACTATTCTCACCTTTTGTTTATTCAAAAAACAAACCCTCTGCAGAGCCTGCCCAACAAGAGCAACAACAAACCGTTGCTACTGATTCTGTTCAGTCTTCAATCTTTGTTCCGCCGTCGTCCACTCAGCCATCATCATTAATTGTCGATAAAACGATAAGCCTACACGACGGTGAGTTTCTTGATTATCTGTTCGGAGAGTCTCGCCTGCGAACCGAATCTGACCCGTTTAGCGATTTTGTCGCTTGCCAAGTCGAGCGTTTGATACGCTCCCCTAAAGTGTTACTCAATGAATTGCCAGTGATGCCAGCCTCTGTAACCACGTTAATGGCAGAATTACAGAGTGATGAGTTTGATGTCGATGCACTGTTAAGAGTGATTGAACGTGAGCCGAGCATGGCGGCTGATGTGATCAAGTTAGCAAATAGCGCCTTTTACAAACGCAATGAAAAACAGGTTACTGACTTAAAAACTGCTTTCCTCAATATGGGTTCACAAGGGCTAATTGAAGGCGTGGTTAATTCTTACATGAAGAACTTCACGCCGGGGAACAATATTTATTGGCGTCACTTCGGTGAGAAAATTTGGAATCACAGTGTTCAAACCGCGTCGTTTTCTAAGGAGTTGATGAAAGACTCTTCACCTCAAGAAGATCAAGCAGCGGCATACTTTGTTGGGTTAATTCGCAACTTAGGCAAGATGATCATTTTCCAGATGATGGTAGAAGCCTTCAAGCATGTTGATCCTTCTGTTCCACCTAACTCGTTAGCGTTGAAGCGCCTGATGAACAGCTACTCTATTCGCCTGACTTACACCATAGCTAAGTTCTGGGAGTTGCCAGAATCTGTGCTGACGGTGATTGGTTACCAAGAGTCGAGCCGATATGAATGCACGCCACTTGGTCAAGCTGTGTTTGAAGCTAACTACTTGAGTGAGTTGTTTTATTTACTAGAAGAACAAACGATTGAAGTCGAGCAGTTTAAGCGCAGATGCAAAGAGACCCTAACTTTGCCTGCGGCATACAACGTGGCTAACCGTATCTATAAAGAGTCTGAATTATCGCTAGTGAGCTAACCCTTAGCCTATTCGACCTACGCTGTGACTGAACATAATGATTGGTTGCAGCTTGGTTGGGCTAGGTTGTGAAATACATTCAGCTACGAAATACGCTTACAAATGGCTAATCCACAGCTTGTCGAGTTCGCACCAACCGAAACCATTTACTTGTGCGCCGTGTATTTTTTCAGAAACCTCTAAGTTGAACGCCTCTTGCTTGAGCTCAACCACAACTCCAGATTCATGCAACCAATGCCGAAGCACCAACAGTGCATTCATTGCTAACTCAAAGTTGGGCTGGTTTGTTATTGAGGCTAAGCCTTGTTCGATTGTCTCTAGCATCTCAGAAGGTAAAGTTAATTCCTCAAACGGGAAGCGAGTGAAAAAGCTTAACCACGAAGTGAAGGTGTCGTTCTCATCAATAATACTGCACAGCGCGACGTCTTTGGTAGTTAGGTAGTGAGTTAGGTAGTGCCCATATTCCACGCTGGTTTTGTGGTCGCCAGACACTGACAACTGATCGAAAAGGGCTTGGCATTCAGAGGTGTCTTCAACGGTGAACTCACGAACGGTTGAAGACAACATCGGGCTTTGAATCTTAAAGAAGGTTGAGCCGAAATCCGGTTGGGAAGAATGGTCATCGCCACGCACGCTGGTCGTTTTCTCGGGCAGTTTCACGCACACCTGATTTTGAGCGCAGGCTTTGCTCTGTGCCCATTCAGGATAGACCCACAACTCGACTCGATTCAGAATCGGCGTGCTGTGTGAATAGGCGCTATTGCGGCTCAATCTCAACATCTTGCTTGAGAAGATGTCTAATGAGAACGCGCCAGATCCAATCAGCCTATCAGTCGGTGATGAGTGATCGAATACGGAGGCTTCAGCCCTAGCAAGTAGGCGCGGTAAATGCCAATCAGGTTGATTCAACTTTACGACAACCACATTGCCTGCCGAGACAGAGACCTCATCAATATGCTGATAACAGCGATGCCATATTTTGCTTTGGCAGAGAGAGTTAAGGTTGCGTGCTATGTCTTGAGGTTCGAGTGTTCGACCGTTATGAAAGTGAACACCATTGCGAATCTGAAAGTGCCACTGTGTCGCATCTTGATTAGGCTGCCAATGATAAGCCAGATCGCCGCTGAGTTTGCCGTGCTTAACGGAGGTTAGGCGTTGGCAAACTTGCATAACTAAGAAACGTTCGGTGCGTCTAAGCACGCGTTGAGGGTGAAGCGCTTCGAGTTCTCGGTGAAACGGGATGTACGCGATATTCTGCGTCGACGGATTGGTATTGCTTAGAAAGGCTTGCAACTCAGTGCCAGCATTGCGGCCGTTGAAGCTCAAGGTGCTAAACACCTGTTCTATGTTGCCTGCGTCAGCTTGGGTTTGTGCGTATTGGTAACACGCCTCAATGGGTTCAACCAGACACGTGAGTTGTGCCTTCTTGCTGCGGCCTGAGCTAGCTTGCCACTCAATCCAGCCTTGTGCTGTCATCGCTTTGAGTAAGGTCTGAACGTGACGTTCACTCACGTGCAGCAGTGTGGCCAGTTGGTTGACCTGACAGTGTGATACTCTAGGCCCAAAAGCCTGAAATATCTTTTCATACAGTTCAAGCTTACGCTTAAGGTTGCCCAATTTGCTTTTCCTAACGACGAGGTTGAGTTAAATGTGAATAGCCAGAATCAATCAGTGCGTTTTCCATCGTATCGAGAACTCGAGAGGTTATCTCTGAGCTCAGGATATTCGATTCAGTTTTGCCTTGAAGCACCAAATCTGAAAAATGGTCGATTTCAAATTCGAACCCATTCCCCGTCACTCGGCAGTTGATGGTCGATTTTTGCCCTTGATGTTCAATCTCAATAAAGGCCGGATTCCACCATTTTTCGTGAATGGTGATTTTGGTATCAGGCCCAGTCAAGTGTGCCGTTCGGGGAAGGTTCTGCACTGTTGATGCCGATATCTTACCGTTTATATCGCCAGAGAATGTAAAGCACGCATCGGTATCGACATTCGCGCCCTCATACAGACACGACATCTCTACCTGAGGTTTTGAAGGTTTCACACCCAGCGTTCGACACAAATCGTAGAAGAACCAAAGCCCATAGACCCCAACATCGAGCGTTGCTCCGCCTGACAAATCCGGATTGAAGATAAACAAATCGGGCTCATAGTCATGATGGTTACCAAAGCTGGCTTCGATTGAATCTATCTGAATGTTGTTATCGACCAAGAATGATTGGAGCTCACGATATGCGGGAAACACCACGGTTTTCATTGCTTCTAACAGCATCACGCCATTTTGCTTCGCGAGAGCTTTCATCTCAAGCCAGTCACCAAGGTTGGTAAAAGCCGGCTTCTCGACCAATACGTGCTTGTTATTCTTCAGAAACAGTTCAGCAAGTGGCTGGTGGTATGGGTGAACCGTAGCGATGTAAACCGCTTCGACACTTGGGTCATTCGCCATCTCTTCGTAAGAACCATAAGCCTTGTCGCAAGCAAACTTGTTGGCGAACGTGGCTGCGCGTGAGTGATCTCTGGCGGCAACCGCATCAAGCTCACCATGCAGAGAGTGCTCTGTGACTGCGGTTGCGAATCGATTGGCGATATTGCCTAGCCCTGCGATGCCCCATTTAATTTTTCGTTGCGTGTCGCTCATCAGTTTCTCCAAATCGTTGTTTTGTATCAGTGTACTCAGAGACGCCACATACAAATAGAGAACAGATTTCTCAACCTGTTCTCTATTTATTTTATTCTAGTTGAAGCTCAGGATTAGCTCTGTATTGAGTGTTTCCAATCGGCTAGGGCTTTAATGTGTTTTGGCCCGATGCCACAACAGCCACCGATAATATTCGCGCCCAGTGCATGCCAGCGTTTAGCGTAAGTTAAGTAACCTTGGCCATCCAGCTCACGCATCTCCTGAAACATATCATTCGCTTCATGTTCGTTGCTGATAGGCGCAAAATTGTTGGCATAGACACCAACTTCTAAATCACTGCCTAGCTCATCGATCACTTTCTTGGCATCGATAATGGCTTGATCCATCACTTCAGGCACTGAACAGTTAAACATAATGCCTGTCGTGTTTGATTGGCAGGCAAGTTTGATGGCGTCTGTTACGCTCTCGCCAGAACGAATATTGGCAGAATCGCCCTTGGTATCTTCCAAACTGAATGCGTAGTAACACGGCTTATCTGACTGCTTAAGAACCGCATGAATGGATTCGAACTCTTGCAGGCTGCAGATGGTTTCCGCTATCCAAAGATCGATGTTTGGATCCTGGGCATCGTAAAGCGTTTGAATGATTGGCGCCGCCTCTTCTACCTTAAATAAGTCTGGTCGGTAGCTGCCAAATGGCGGTGGAATCGCGCCCGCCACTTTTACGGTGTGAGAAGCATTGTTAGCAACTGCTTTAGCCAGCTCACCAGACAGTGCGGCTAGTTCAAAACCTCGTTGTTCGAACAGCTCTGCACCCAAGTGAAAAGGCACACACGCGTAGCTATTGGTGATTAGGATTTCAGCACCTGCATCGACAAAGTTTTGATGCGCTTGGCTAACAAATTCGGGTGCTTCAATCAGCGCTTGAGCACTCCAAAGCGGTTGAGAAAATGGCGCGCCAATTTCTTTGAGTTCTCGGCCCATGCCGCCATCAAGTATGGTTAGTGTTTTCATATTTAATACTATCTAAAACAGTTGCTGAAGTTCTGCCGTCACCATATCAGACAACCTTGTCAGACAGAAGCCATCAAGCCAAGGTTCAACTATCGATGAGGGAGTTTCGTTATAAGCCGTCTAGCGGGCTAGTCGTGCCACTAAAGTGTTGCCCAATAACGTGAGTGTAAATCTGAGTTGTCTTAACATCACTGTGCCCCAGTAGCTCTTGAACCGTTCTGATATCGGAGCCTGACTTTAGAAGTTGCGTAGCAAAACTGTGCCTGAAAGTATGACAACTAATTCGCTTGTGGCGCAATTTATTAGAGTTAGTCGCCTTCTTCAGCGTTTTTCGGAGTACCGAATCATGTAGGTGGTGTCGGCATACGATCCCCGACTCAGAGTGTTGAGTGACGGATTTTGATGGGAATAGGTACATCCAAGCAAGTTGTCGATAGGCACTAGGGTATTTTTTACCTAATCGGTGAGGTAAAGATGGCCCAAACCCATTCAAGTTATCTTTAGCGAGCAGAACTGCAACTTGTGAAATTTTGTCTTGTATAGCTTCAGTGAGTGAAAAACTTAAAATTGTCACTCGGTCTCTATTTCCTTTCCCATTGTGAACAGTGAGAGACCCTTGTTTTAGATCTATATCTTGTACTCGAAGCCTCAGGCATTCCGATACTCTCAAACCTGAACCATACAACAAGCGAAAAAACAGTTGATATTTAGGATCTATTTCATTGATCACCGAGATAGCTTCCGCATGATTGAGTACGCTAGGAATTTTTCGAGACCGAGTCGCATAGCTAAACCCTAAGTCTCCTAGAGGTTGCTTAATAAATTGATTGTATAAATAGGCTAGAGCATTGAGAGCTACCTTTTGAGTATTGATGGCTACTTTTTGTTGATTAGCTAAATGAGAAAGAAAGGAGACAACTTCAGCGGCATGCATCTGTTCAGGGTGTTTAAGCTTATGAAAATGAATGAAGTATTTTATCCAGTAACAGTAGGCTTTGATTGTCTTGCGACTATAGCCTCGCATCGTCATATGTTCGCAAATTGCCTGCATGAATTGACTCGCCATATATTCCCCTCACAAAATCTGTACATACAGACAGTTTATTGCTTGTTGAATAATTAATGACTTAAAAAAGAGTGGTTTTTAACTCTGATTGAGCACGAATTTAACGAGAGGCTTATTTTAAATTATTGATTATACTGCAGATTTATGGGTGGTTAAGAATGAGGCCGAGCGTTACATAGTCGGCAATATGTGCTTGCACGTTTTCACACTTATTGTTTAGACCCACTTTTATATTAAATGCATAGCATTCAGTTGGTTATGAGTGACCTTTTTGATATGTTAAGCGGATGGATTCGTGCTTGCACAATATTAAAATGTTATATGCAATTTAGATTTGTGTCCTACTTAACTATTCATAAAGGGTTTAATTTTATGGAACAACTGAAACATTTAGATACTGAAACATTTTCAGATATTGATCAAGTTTATGATAAATCGCTACTTTGCCTGTCAATAAAGCAAGCAAAGATTTACCATAAGTATTGGAATATTTATGAAAAAAAAATTAAAGAAAATAATCCTGAAAATAAATTTCCACCAGGCTTTTTGCCAGCAGTAGGTCATCTCAGCCAAGTTATTGGTAATACTCCTTTGTATAAAGGAGCGCTATTTAATTTAATAATGGGTATCTTTACTGGTCTATTAGTTGCGTATATTGGGCATAGAATTGGTTGGTAGTAGGTTTTATCGAATTCTAGGGTTATGTTTTTACTAATGTAATATTGCATATAACAAGCAATTTAAACGGAACATAAACAGTTCGTTATTTTTGCAAAAACAAAGGGCGCAAAAATGTCGCCCAATTTCTGTCCGCTTAATGTGGGCGTTATATTTTTAATCAGAGTTTACGAAGATGAACATAGAATTTAGAGAGGCTAAGCCAAAATATATGCGCTTAGCAGAAGAAACATCAGTGGCTTTAAAGCGCTTTTTGTTAGAGCGTGAAATATCATCTTTCGATATTGAACATAGAGTGAAAGATGAAAAATCTTTTCAAGATAAGGTCGTGAGAAAAGGCTATCAGAATCCATTTGAGGAAATTGAAGACATAGCTGGTGTAAGAGTAATTTGTTATTACAAGAATGACTTAAAATCCATTCACGACATTATCCAAGAGAACTTTGATGTGTTGTCTGTGTCGAACAAGGCTGATGAGTTAGACGTTGACCAGTTTGGTTATACATCTAATCATTATGTAGTAACGATTAAACAAGAGTGGCTTGTTACTCCACATTATAAAGGCTTGGATGGTTTAAAGGTCGAAATTCAGGTCAGGACAATGCTTATGCATGCATGGGCGGCTATTAGCCATAAGTTACTATACAAAAAGCAAGATGACGTCCCTAATGAGTTTAAACGCAAGTTAAATCGTCTCAGTGCTTTGATTGAGTTGGCAGACGAACAATTTGACGATATACAGCTGATGAAAAATGATTACCAACAGAATGTTCAAATATCTCAAGTGGTTGAAATTAATGCGGACAGCTTTATAGCAATCGCAAAGCAGTACTTTCCTGAACGTGATTATAAAGAGGATGACGTACCATCATTTTTAAGTGAGTTGCGTGAATACGTAAGTGACTTAAACGATTTGGAGAGTAGAATCCAACGGTGTATGCCAATTCTAGAAGAAATGGAGCGAGAAGAACAACCAAGTAAAGAGTATCCGGTGTGGGGGCTTGTAGGGATAAGTCGAACCGTTCTAGATTTGACATCCGAAGAATATTTCGTCAAAAGAAACTTGCCACCAGAAATTGCTTATATTACTGAAAAATACCGAAAAAAAATATAACAAAGCATTTAAGAGTGATTCGCAACGCTTGGCAGTTTCGCTTCGCTCAAGTATAGCCAAGCGCCGCTCACACCTTAATGCGGCTACATGGATTCCCCCGGGTGTCAAACATCCGCTAAACT